>JAKITZ010000104.1 GCA_021647805.1 Robiginitomaculum sp. | reverse complement strand
TTTAACTGGTTTGCATTTGCATGGGCGGCGATGAACGAACAAATCGCCCAAGCCAGCCTTGGTTATTTCATCAACCCGTTGATCAATGTTCTGTTGGGGTTTGCCTTTTTACAAGAACGCCTTAACCGCTGGCGTTGGTTTGCTGTGGGTTTGGCAGCCTTGGGGGTTGCTAACCAGATCATAATCGTTGGCCATGTTCCATGGCTGGCATTATCTTTGGCATTTACTTTTGCAGTTTACGGAATTTTGCGCAAAACCGTTCAAGCCGAAGCTGGCCCCGGCCTGTTCATTGAAACTCTTATGCTATCGCCGTTTTTGTTAGTTGGCGTGTTTTGGCTACAAAGCACCGGACAAGGACATTTTGTAGGTAATGGTTTAATCTCGCCAGCTTTGTTGGTATTTAGCGGGTTGTTAACTGCGGTTCCATTGTTTTTGTTTTCCTTTTGCGCACGAAGGCTTGATCTTTCCACTGTCGGTCTGATCCAATACCTTGCGCCAAGCCTGCAATTTGGTTTTGCTATCTGGTATGGCGAGAAGTTCACCGCGCAAAGCATCACCACATTTGCTTTGATTTGGGTAGCATTAGCGATCTATAGTTGGGACATGATCCGCAAAAGGAATTTGCCATGAACCTCCCTGAACCAACACGCATTGCCAGTAATGGTATTGAACTATCCGTTCATTTGGCTGGGCCAGCAGATGGCGTTGCGGTTTTGTTACTGCACGGTTGGCCAGAGCTGGCCAGATCATGGAAACATCAAATGGCGGCACTGGCCAAAGCTGGGTTTTATGTTATCGCCCCGGATATGCGTGGCTTTGGTGGCTCCGACTGCCCACCAGAAGTTGATGCTTATGGCATTGATGTTTTGCTGACCGACATGACCGGATTACTTGATGCATTAAACGTCGAAAAAGCAATTTGGGTTGGTCATGATTGGGGCGGTTTTATTTCGTGGCCAGCAGCATTATTGGTTCCGCAGCGAGTTGCCGGACTTATCGGAGTTAACACACCGCACAGCCCACGCGCACCAATAGATCCAATCGAGTTATTTCGACGATCATACGGCGATGATAATTACATTGTTCGTTTTCAAGAACCTGACTTTGCCGAAAGCGTCTTTACTGGACAAGAAACCGAATTTTTTGATTTTATCTTCGGCAAACCACCGCCAGAGAAATTATCCAGAACTCCGGCGAACGTCACCCATTTTTTTAAGCGATTTGCCGAATTCACCGGTGCAGAAGAAAACTCACTGGTCATGCCAAAAGATGAACGAGAAATATATGCGAGCGCCTATGCCAAATCCGGATTCACCGGCGGCATCAATTATTATCGCAATCTCACCGCCAACTGGAAGCGTATGGCCGATGTCGATTACACGGTGCATCAACCAAGTCTGATGATCGGAGCCGATCTGGATTTTTTCCTGCCACCAAAACTAATCCACGGCATGGAAGATAGAATAGCTGATCTGGAAGTTCACATTATCAAAGGCAGCGGCCACTGGACACAAAGCGAAGCCCCAGAGGAATTATCAAACCTAATGGTCAGTTGGTTACAAAGACGGTTTAGGTAATCACAAACACTCATATACTGCTTTGGTAAGTCTGGCGGCGCGAACGTCTTTTACCAGTTCGCTGTCTTGTTTGGTGGTGACATAGCCAAAGGACAATCGCTTATCAGGATCAGCAAACAATACCGAGCCACCAAAACCGGTATGCCCGACAGTATTATCACCTGGGCCATAAACATGGCGGTTTTTGCTATTGCAGATCAATCCGGCTCCAAACCCAAGTTCGTGCGGCAATACTCTATCTTGGCCGCAAACTCGCTGTTTCATTGCATCAGTTCTGGTTTTGTCGCTAAGGATTTGTTTGCCACCAAGTGTTCCATCACCGGCAAAAATACTGATCAGTTTGGCCATAGCCTTGGCGGTTCCGTGACCATTGGCCGAGGGAATTTCCATACGCCGCCATGCTGCGCCGCCTTTGCGCCCCGGCGATGACCATGGTTTTAGAAAAGCCAATTGCTGGAACTCATTAGCATTGGCAAAACCAGATGGAATACGGGTTGGCTTGGAAGTTTGCACGACCCGTCCATGCTCCGCGTCCGGCAGGCCGATCATAAAATCAATATCATTCGGTTGGCAAAAATCTTCACGCAAGATAGTGCCGATACTGCGGCCATTTGTGGCACGAAGCACGATCTCGCCAGCCAGATAACCCCAGCTGATCGGATGATAACCAGAGCCATCGCCAAGGCTCCACATTGGTTTCATCGCCGCCAATCGCTCACAAGTTTTATCCCAATCAAACCAGTCCTCAGGCTCCCACGGAGCCTCGATACCAACCAGACCGGCCTGATGCGATAACACCTGCCCGACAGTAATATCGGCTTTTCCTTGGGCGGCAAATTCAGGCCATATATCGCTGACTTTTTGGTTGTAAGATAATGTTCCTTGCTCGACCAAACTGGCGATCACTAATGACGATATTGCTTTGGAGCAAGAAAACACCGGAGCAATATGGTTGGTGGAAAATGTAGTTTCGCAAGCACGATCCGCCCAACCAGCAACCAAATCAACTACTAATTGGCCGTCCAGATACACCGCCACCGCTCCGCCGCGTTCAATTTCTTCGGTAAACAAGCAAACAAATTCATCGCGCACAGCATCAAAGCCGGGGGCGATAGCACCAGATAAAGGAAGATCATTTTTCATATACTTCTTGTGCAAATAAAAACCCCAACACGCAAGGTGTCAGGGCTAATTTATTAGACTTAGGCTTTGTTTAAAACTTAAATCTGCCACGCAATGTTACCGGTATCGAGATGTTTTGCGAATTGCCACGGGCTTCTTGCCAACCGATCGCAGTCAATGTTCCGTCGCCATCGTTTAAGCCACCGGTATATCTAATGCCGGTTTCCAGCCAAAGCAAAATTGCGACTAGCACGCCATTCGGCACCGATGGTAAGTTGCGCCGTTGGCACAAGGCTGTCTTCGTAAAATTCAGCGTTGATAATTGCTGGCTCACCAATACCGGCAAACCCAGCTGACGACAGGACTGCTCCGGTACTTTCAACATGAGCAATGCCAACATTTGCACCAACATAAGGAGTAACAGCAGGGCTTAATAAATGCGCCAGTGTTTTATTGCGAAAATATTTGCGAACGCCTATTTCAGCGCCATAAGTTTCCAGATCATCAAAATCGGCAGTGATCGGATCAACGCCATTTACCGAACCGACATCAATGGTTTTACCCTTTGACTTGGAATAGTTGATAGCAGCTGTAAGTTCAACTGTGTTACTAACCGCATAAGACATGCCAAGTTCATAATTCACACCGCGTCCATAGGCATCGCCATAATCAGTACGCAACAATTGCGCAGTTCCAGAATTGTCAAAATCAGTAGTGATAACATCACCATCAATGCTTGGGTCGACACCAATTGCCAGTTCTAAGTTCATTCGCTGGCCAACTGGTCGTTGATTGGAGCCATAGCCCCCGCCCCAATTGCCAATCCATGAACACCCGGAAACAGAAATAGCCGCAATAACAATAATTGTTGAACGTAACACTTGGATTCTCCAATGATTATAGCAACTTTCAAAAGCACGAATCGTTGCAAATTTTATCTGACTTACATAAAGCCCCTTATTCCTTTAAGGATTGTTAACCATAAATCGAAATGCCGGTAATCACAGGAGTTGATAGGTGCGAAATATACTAATAGCGATCATTTTTGGAACATTGAGCAGTTTCTTATTGTCATCAGCCGTCAAGGCACAATCCGACGAAACGGTAATAACAAAAACACACCTATACGGACTAATCGACGAAGTTGGTGCGTTTGACCTGTCCCATAATCCTATTGCTGCCGGCAATGAGGGTGATATGCAGGCTTTGAGCAAAATGCCGGATGTTAGTAAAAAGACCAACCTTGCTAGGCAGGAACAGAACAAAAAATACTTAAAGCGCATCAACGCAATTCTACAGCAAGAGTTATTGCCCTCTGATCGCATCAATGCTGATTTGTTGCATTATATGCTGAGTAATAGAGTGGCACGTGGTGATTTCGACACTTCCGCCATGCCATTTAGCAATGATAGTGGTTTTCATACCAGCCTTGATTTTATCGCCAGAACCACGCGTATAACCTCCATTGCTATGGGCGAAGCATGGGTTGCACGGCTAAACGATGTTCCACGATTTTTGGCTGAACACCGCGCCAATATTTCCCGTGGCGTGACTTCAGGCTTTAGCCAGCCAAAAATAATCGTCCAAGGCGTGGTCGAAACTCTAGAGGCGCAAATAGCCGATGACAGCATGTTAAACAGCTTACTTGCACCATTGTCTGCACTTCCCGTAAGCACCAGCGCCGAAGAAAAACAACGCCTAACCGGCCAGATAACCCAAGCATTCAAGCAACAGGTATTGCCAGCTTATCAGCAAACTTATGTTTTTATGCGCGATGAAGTATTGCCTAAATCACGGGATAGCATCGGTATATCAGCCGCAGCAAATGGCCGCGAATATTACGAAGTGCTGGTCAAAGCTTTCACCACCACTGACATGAGCGCACAACAAGTCCACGATTTGGGTAAATCCGAAGTGGCAAGGATCCGCGCCGAAATGCAAGAGGTGATCGCCGAAACCGGCTTTGAGGGTTCGTTCGCCGAGTTTTTGGAGTTTTTACGCACCGATCCGCAATTTTACGCCAAAACCGAGGACGAATTACTGATGCGGGCTAGTTATATCTCAAAGCAAGCCGACGATAAAATGCCTGAATTTTTTGGGCTATTACCACGTTTGTCCTATGGTGTGCGTCCAGTTCCCGCCAGTATTGCGCCCAATTACACCACTGCCAGATATTGGCCGGGCGATATAAAACAAGGCAGAGCCGGCGGTTATATGGTCAATACTTATGATCTTAAATCGCGTCCCCTTTACGAGCTGCCGGCGTTAAGTGTCCATGAGGCCGTTCCCGGCCATCATCATCAGATCGCATTGGCGCAAGAACTAAAAGACGTGCCGAAATTTCGCAAGCGATTATATGTGACGGCATTTGGCGAGGGATGGGGCTTGTACACGGAAAAATTGGCGGTTGAGATGGGGATTTACAAAACCCCGTATGAGCATTTTGGCCGGCTTACTTACGAGATGTGGCGGGCTTGTCGTTTGGTAATGGATACCGGTATTCATGCTTTTGGCTGGACGCGCGAGCAGGCCAAAGCCTGTCTTACCGATAATTCGGCACTGGCTTTGCACAATATCGAAACCGAAACCAATCGTTATATTTCATGGCCGGGGCAGGCCTTGGGTTATAAAATTGGCGAGCTAACCATCTGGCGTTTGCGCCACAAAGCCGAAACCGAACTTGGCGATAAGTTCGACATTAGAGCCTTTCATGATGAGATATTAAAAGATGGAGCCATGACCATGGCGATGTTGGAGGCCAAAATTAACGGTTGGATTAAGCGGGTGCAAGGGGAATGAGATAGACTCTCACCTCGCCTCTTTGTTTTTCCCATTGCAACATCTTTCTAGCAAAGTGTTGCACTTGTGTCGTGAGTTTAGAGGGTGATCCAGTGAAGTCTTCAGACCAGCAAGCAAGACCATGGTGGAACCGGAGCGGTTTATGCTACAAGTGTTAAATCAACCCCGTGAACTATTGTAAAAGAGTCAAAATTGAGCAGACCAGCCCTTACCAAAAAACAAAAAGATATAAACCCAAACCCCGCCTATTGGGATCATTTTGATCAATGGTGGAAGCAGGACTTTTCATGGGACGGGCTAGCAAATCATGAGATTGCAAATCACCACGATGACCGCAGCTTGCAAGATTATTGGCGCGAAGAAGAAGGAAATTTGTTCCCCTGTGGCGAAAACGGAGAGGAATGGACACGTTTTCACCTACCGCCGCACGACCAAGCAGGAAATACAACTTCCAAATGCGGAGTAACTCAGCAAGATTGGGCTTTGAAAGAATGGAAGGATTGGCGAAAAACGATTCTCTCAAAATTAGACCAAGCGAATGAATACACCCCTAGCCCTCTAAGCCCGCGAAAGGCGTTATGGCTCACCGGATGTGCCGCTTTTGGTGCGTAGTCTGTCACGAATTTATGGAATGCTTTTTGATTATGGCCAAAGCATTTTAAGACCTTTTTTGGGGCTATTTCTGGCTCCGATATTTGCAGCCGTTTTATATGCCGGATTGGGTGGCGGAAAAGAGTACTTTTTAGATGCGCTGTCATTTGCTTTTCAATATTCCCTGCCGCCAATATCAATGGCTATATCCGGGTTTTTTGAACCCAACATAGATGGAACCTTCACAAAGGCGCTGTTGGCAAAACCATTTTGTACAGGCTTTGTCATGACTGTACATGGCATTTCATCATTGGTGATGTTGTTCTTTTTACTGCTGGCACTAAAACGCCGGTTCCAGATTAGGTGATTTCACGATGTCCCATCATTGTGGCGAATGCCGCAATCCGTGCCAGTAGCTGGCACGAGGAAGAGTTGTGGGAATTATCGATCGACTTTGTTTCTGAGACTACATGGATGGACACCGGATCAAGTCCGGTGTGACGGGTTTTTGGGTTTCCCCACCCTGTCATCACACGACTTGTTCGGCGTATCCAGTTTTCCATCGCAAACTTCATGATGGTTCACCCTCACCCCCGCCCTTTTGTTTGTCCTACCGCTGCGCTATTTGAGGACTCTCCCGAGCCGGGAGAGGGAGTCGCAGCCGTGACGTGTCGAAGTTTATGTAAAACTCCAAATGCCACCTCCTCTCCCATTGGGAGAGGGTGAGGAAATAAATTGATTGCTGATCAATTTAATCCGAACGGTGAGGGGTAAGCCAGTGCAGAATTAAAGGTTGCACTTCGCATCATTTTCATATTCCAGCCATCAAAAACATAAAGGGTGCATAACAAGGGTCACGTTCGCACTAATGCTTAACCCTCAATTAGCAATCATTGGCAAAGAAGTTACTTCAAACGAGGGTTAATTGGCAAAGATTACACCCTTATTCACCCTTGTTAGCAACCAACAGGCGGGGATAAGTTTCAGCCATGCTCGCTTTGTCCGCTCTTGCTATAATGGTCATGCAGCAGGTCATAAACTACCTGTTTGCGGCTCTTTGACATGGTGAATACGTTCTAAACCCAATGAAACGTGGGTTTTCCCAAAGCATTGCTTTAGCAACGCGCTAAAACAATTTTGGTTTGTGGCGATCCATTTTACGGTCTATCCACTGGGGAAACTATGAAACCTCTAAAAACTTTTTATTTTCGAGTGCTTTTTGGAAATTTCACAAGGCTTTGATGAAATTTAGCAATCCTTGCATGTCGTTTGGCAGGTCTGCTTCAAAACTTAAATATTCAGCCGTTACCGGGTGCTCGAAACCTAATAATCTTGCATGCAACGCTTGGCGGCCAATAAATGGTGCGCTGGTTCCGTCTTTGTGACGCAATTTGCGATTACCGCGATGTTTGCCGTAAACCGCATCATCAAGCACCGGACAGCCAATATGCGCCAAATGCACCCGTATTTGATGGGTGCGACCGGTTTCTAGGCGGCATTCTACCAATGATGCTGCTGGCGTTCCGACCGGTTGCCCCTTTTGCTGTCCGTAATGTGACAGGCATTGGTAATTGGTAATGGCGTGACGGCCAAGTTGGCTGTCTGGGTTACGAACCACTGCTTGCTTTTTGCGGTCATGCGGTGATCTAGCAATTCTGGTTTCTATTTTTCCCTCTCTGGGCAAAGGTGCGCCACGGGTCAGAGCCAAATAAGCTCGCTCTACTGTGTGGGCGGCAAACTGTTCCGATAGCCCTCTGTGCGCGGCATCTGATTTGGCGACCACCATTACTCCGGAAGTGTCTTTGTCGAGACGATGAACAATGCCCGGACGCTCGACCCCGCCAATTCCCGATAATGATCCAGCGCAATGAAACAATAAGGCATTGACTAATGTGCCGCTCCAATTACCAGCTGCTGGATGCACGGTAAGGCCGGCTGGTTTGATCAAAACAATTAGATGTTGATCTTCAAACAAAATTTCCAGCGGTATGTCTTCTGGTTCAGGATCGGCAGAAACCGGCGGTGGTATATCCAAAGTAAAACAATCTTTGAACCGGACTTTGGTTTTTGCACTAATTACCGGCTGATCGCCAAGACATAACCTACCCTCGGCCAACATTGCCTGTATGCGAACTCGGGATAGAGCCGGCCCCGGCTTGGC
>JAKITZ010000103.1 GCA_021647805.1 Robiginitomaculum sp. | reverse complement strand
CACCTGCGCGGATTGCAATATCAATACCCCCTTCGACCAGATCGACAACCCGATCGTCCATTGTCATATCGATCTGGATATCCGGGTACTGTTCGAGAAATTGCGGAATTAAGGGCGCGATATGGAGTCGGCCGAAGGACATCGGTATATTGATGCGTAAGCGACCCTGTGGTCTGGTTTGCAGCTGTGTGGCAGAGTCTTCTGCTTCATTCGCATAAGCCAATGCTTTAACAGCGTTTTCATAATAGCGTTCTCCAGCTTCAGTGAGGCTTAGTCGTCGTGTGGTTCGGTATAACAACTGAACACCCAAATGGCTCTCTAACTGCGTGATACGTTTACTCACCGCCGATTTAGACACCCCTAGCTTGCGGGCAGCGGGTGAAAAACCGCCGCTTTCAACAACGCTTACGAATACCGGAATCGCGCTAAATCCGTCCATATTCCCCTCCCTATAGTTGAGTTTAACTCAACAGACATTATCCATTTTGATGGATTGTCAGTCAATTCGAAACGATCTATCATTCATGCTTGCTCAGGAAGTGCGGGCTAATAAAAGCGAAATGGTTAAAACGCGATAAACTTTACGAGGAAAAACATGTTATGAAAAAATGGATTAACTTGGCGTTATGTACTTTGTTTTTGACGCTATCAACCCACAGTTTTGCGGATGACACTCAAACAGCAGATAACATTATACTTTCATACAGTAACGGAACTCCCCCGACCGCAGGTATAGCAAATATTAATGCAGTGTTGCGTTCTATTGGGGTTAGGGTGAGCGCATTGCCCTTGCCAGAAGCAGCAGCATCTCTGCTCGACACATCACGAAGTAGGGCGCTTAAGCCTGATGAAGTGGCTAAGCTATTGTCAACGTTTTCGTTACATCGTGGAGAACTGCTCGCCGAAATTAGCAAAGCTGGCCGAGAACCCGAGGCTCACCGCGGTGGTTATTTGTCTACTTCCGAAATTGGTGTTCCCCCTTATCCAAAAGTTTATGATATGAAAGCCTTAACCCCGGAGGTCATGGCTTATCTTCAAGTCAAATTTGGCAAACTCCACGTGAATAGCGCAGACAATGGCATGGGTGTCGATGAGATAATGTCATTGGTATCAGGTGGCCCCTGGACGTGGTTTTTTTTATTACCCGATGATGTTATCGGCAAGCTGACGTTGGGTTCTGTCGGATTAGAGGGGCCGGGCTGGCGTATTAGTTATCCAGGTTTAGTGCCGCATGGCGCTTATTTGGAATCTGAATACGGTTTGATTGTTGCTCATATCCACGGGCCAAAAAACTTTGTCATGCGCTATGAAGAGCCGAGTGTTAGTGGAGCGAAAATTTTAGGAACTAATTCCTGGATAGACTTTTCTGGTAAAACGCCCAGGCTTTTAGATATTGCTTCGACACCTGCCAAGAAAAGCCCATGACAAAAGCGAAGGGTCTTTTTGAAAACGGAACTAAAAAGGAAATAAGATGAAAACAATTGAAGCAATACAGTCACGTCGATCTGTCAAACACTTTGATGCAACTCATAGAATGACTGCTGACGATGCGAACAAAATTTTATCGTTAGCGATGCTCTCACCTACCGCTTTTAATATTCAGAATTGGCGATTTGTGGTAGTGGATGATAACGATTTGAGAAGGAAGATCAGAGAGGCTTCCTACGATCAATCACAAGTCACCGACACCTCTTTGTTTATCATACTTTGCGCAGACTTGAAGGCATGGGAAAAGAAACCGGAGCGTTACTGGGAAAACTCACCCAAAGAAGTTCAAGCGTTTATGCTGCCAACGATAGATGGCTATTATCGAGACAATGAACAGGTGCAGCGAGACGAAGCGATGCGATCCTGTGGTATTGCGGCACAAACGATCATGCTCACGGCCAAATCGTTGGGGTACGACTCCAATCCCATGGATGGGTTTGACTTTGAAAAAGTTGCACAACTGATTTGCTTGCCAGATGATCATATCATCACCCTATTTGTGGCCATTGGAAAAGCGACGAAAGCAGCATGGCCGCGGACGGGGCAGCTTGGTGTGGAGGATGTCGTCATTAATAATGTATTTAAGCAATAGAACAAAGTGACAAATATTAAATATCATTTTCTGGTATTGCTTGCGACGCTGCTGGTAGCAGGCTCATTTTTAGCGTCTGAAAAACTGGCTGGAATAATCAATTCCTATTCCTTGACGCTATTGCGCTTCGTCGGCGCATCGTTGATATTGCTTCCCATTGTGTTATCCAAAGCCAAATGGAGAGCGAAAATATTTTCCACTTTGCCAAGAGCTATGGTGATAAGCTTTTTTTATGCGGCATTTTTTATTGGTTTTTTTGAAGCATTAAATACCACAACAGCGCTAAACACTGGCACGTTATTTACCTTAGTGCCATTTATTACCGCATTGTTTTCCATCGTCGCTTTTCGGGAAAATATTTCTGGCAAAAATTTGTTTGTTTATTTTGTCGGTATGGTAGGCACTTGCTGGGTAATATTTGATGCCCAGCTGGCATTGTTATTTTCGTTTTCGCTCAATAAAGGTGATTTCATCTTTATGGCAGCGATAGTATGTATGTGTTTATATTCTATCACCATGAAATGGCTGTATCGAAATGATGAGATGATCGTGCTGGTCTTTTGCACTTTGGTCGGTGGCGCATTTTGGATGGTGCTTGCCTTGTTGTTTTTTGCTCAACCACTGCAATGGCATTTGATACAGGGTGATTCAGTTTTACAGATGGCATATCTCATCGTAGGGGCAACACTTGCGACGGTATATTTATATCAAATAACAACCGTAGCACTCGGCCCAAGTCGAGTGAATGCTTATATTTATCTCAACCCGGCATTAGTTGTCTTGCTGTTACTCGTTGTTGATGGGGAGTCTATATCAACGGCTATCATTCCCGGTATATTCATTTCAGTTATTGCGACAGTGATTCTTCAGCGTAGCGCCAATGGGAAAATTTTTTAGGGAATCCACCTAGGCTGTCGAAACTCGCTAGTTTTTAGCAAGTATTACCTCCTACTTTCCGGATTAAGTTTTTGTAGGGTGCGCTGTGCGCACCAATACCCAACCATCCGACTCACAAAAGCCGTGCAACTGGCGGTGGCAGTACAACACCGTTACTCCGATTGGTGCGCACAGCGCACCCTACATGTTGTCACCGATTTATCACAGCCAAAAACCAGGAAGGATAAAAGTCGCAAAAATGCAACATTTCGACAGCCTAGAATCCACCCTTTTTTTTCATCAAAGCTCAGAAGTAGAGTTGCAAAACATTGACGGCCATTGATTTTAAGTGTATATACACCTTTAGTAATGAAAAAAGTCACTAAAAAAGAGCTTTCCGCCTGCCCCGACTGCGCCTGCTTTAACATCCGTAAGGCGTCGCGCGTAATCACACAGGTCTATGAAGAGGCAATGAGCGATACCGGGTTGCGTGGCACCCAGTTCACCGTATTGGTCGTGGTGGCGATCCACGAATCGATTATTATCACTTCATTAGCGGAGAAGTTAGTCATGGATCGTACCACCCTCACCCGCAACCTAAAGCCACTGGAGAAACAGAAACTCATTGAGATTATACCCGGCGCAGATCGCCGTACCCGCGCGGTACGACTTACAGCGGCGGGGCATGAGATGCTGGTGATCGCATTACCACTCTGGAAAAAGGCACAGCAAAAGGTTGCTAAATTTATGGGCAGTGAGCGGTTAGACAATCTGATTGGCGAGCTGCGAGCGCTTGAAAAAATCGCCGTTCTGCCTTAACTATTTTTTTAACCATTTGGGTGTATATACACCTTGTAGAATGCAATAACTAGCTTACCACTCAACTCGGTTATTTAAGTTAATGAGTGTAGCTACACCAAACAAAAGGAGCGACAAAAAATGAAGATAGAGACAGAAACAAAGGCACAACGTTTTTTTGAACGTCTTACACAATGGCCAAAGACCATCATCCTGTTTGGCCTGCTGCTGATTATTGCAATGGGCTCGTTTGTACCAACGCTACAGAAAGACACCCGTGCAGACGCCTTTATGCCAGCGGATCATCCTGCACTGATCTACCGTGACAAAGTACAAGAGATTTTTGGCCTGAAAGACCCGATGGTGATCGCCGTAGTGAATGAGGGCGAACACGGTATCTTCAATCCACAGTCGCTCGCGCTGGTGGCATGGTTAAGCCTCGAACTCGAAGAAATCGCCAACATCGATCCCGACCGTATCACCAGTCTCGCGACAGAGAATGATGTGATCGGTACCGCAGACGGCATGGAGGTCGAACCATTTTTTGAGGAAGCTCCCACCAGCCAACAAGCGGCCGATGCAATACGGGAAGCCGTGATGGATTTTCCGCTGTTTGTTGGCAGTATCGCCGCACGTGATGGCAGTGCGACATTGATTGTAGTCGAACTCGAAGATCAGGCCGCGGCACAACCCACCTATCAGGCATTGCTTGAACTGGTGGAACGCGCCCCCAAAGGTGCTGGGGATCGCGTTCACGTTGCTGGCGAAGGAGCCGTGAGCGGATACATGGGAGCCTATATCGACGCAGACGCCCGGCGCTTGAACCCCATCGCCGCACTGATCATCACCTTTGTACTCTTCATCGCATTCCGTACATTACGCGGCACACTGCTGCCAAACCTGGTGGTGCTCGGCACGGTTGCTAGCACGCTCGGTTTGATGGCTGCTTTTGGTGTACCTTTCTTTGTGATTACCAATGCACTGCCGGTGGTGTTGATTGGCATTGCGGTGGCGGATTCAATTCACATCATGAGCCAGTATTACGAAGAAGCGGCGCAACACCCCAACGCGAGCAGTCGCGAACTTACGGTGCAGGCAATGGTGAAGATGTGGCGTCCTGTCACCCTGACAACACTGACGACGATGGCGGGTTTTTTCGGCCTGAGCATGGCATCAACCATGCCGCCGATGACGTATTTCGGCATCTTTGCGATGCTGGGTGTTGCGGTTGCCTGGCTCTATTCAATGACTGTCGTGCCCGCCTTCCTGACGTTGCTCAAACCAAAACGTAGCAAGGCATTTTCATCAGCGACTCAAGTCGATAAATTTGGCCAGGCAATGTCATGCCTCGGTCGTTTTGTCATTAAACGCCCTGGCGCGGTATTGGCTATCGGTGCAGTGGTTGTCATCACGGGTATTGTGGGTGCGACAAAACTTGAACTCAATGAAGCGCGCATCACCGTCTTTCAAAAAGATGAAGCGATTGTAAAGGCTGATCAAGCAATTAATCGCCATCTTGATGGCGTGCACTATCTCGACATTGTGATTGAAACAGCCAATGTGGAAGACCTCTTCAAACCAGAGCACTTGCAACAAATCGAGGCGTTGCAAAACTTTGTCATCACACTGCCGCACGTCAACGGTTCGACATCGATTGTCGATTATCTGAAACAGATGAATCGCGCCCTGAGCAGCGATGATAAAGCGGCCTATCAGCTTGCAGACAGTGCAGAGTTAGTCGCGCAGCAGTTTCTACTTTATTCCGCCAGTGGTGATTCGAGCGATTTTGAGAAAGAGGTCGATTACGATTACCGCTTAGCCAACGTGCGCCTGCGTCTGGACACGGGACTTTACACCGCAGAAAAAGCGGTGGTTGAAGCGGTTGAGCAGTATCTCGCAACACACTTCAACGCCATCGACAATAAAACCAGCGATATCAAAGCCAGCTTGAGTGGCCGCGTCAATATCGATTATCACTGGATTAAAAGTTTGGGTGAAAGTCACTTTCAGAGTATTGCTATATCGCTACTGCTGGTGATGACGATGATCGCACTCAGTATGCGTTCTGTGGTTGCTGGTTTTATCACGGTAGTGCCGGTCGCGGTATCGGTGCTGCTGGTTTATGCCGTCATGGGCTTTAATAATGTTTGGCTCGCCATCGGCACCTCGATGTTTGCTGCCATCGCAATCGGCCTTGGCATTGATTTTTCGGTTCACACCATTGAGCGGTTACAGGTGTTGATCAAAAAAGAGGGGCGCACCATTGATGAAGCGATCACTGCACTTTATCCCTCCACTGGGCGTGCGCTGCTGTTCAACTTCGCCGCACTGACGCTTGGCTTTGGGGTGTTGACCACTAGCGAAGTAGTGCCGCTAACTCGCTTCGGTGCACTCGTCATCGTTGCAGTGACCACGAGTTTCATTGCTAGCATGACGATCCTGCCTGCGCTGATAAAAATCATCAAACCTCGCTTTATTGGACTCGAAAAGCAGCCGTTAAATCCTGCCCCCATTTCAAGAAAGGAGTCATAGAATATGAAAATATTCACGATAACAATTGGGTTAATTTTCACCTTGAGTACAACACTATTGTTAGCTGCAGACCTGCCCAGTGGTGATGAAATTGCTCACCACATCAATGCCCGTGATGACGGGAACTCAGTATCGCGTAGCGTGCTGATGGAGATGATAGACAAACGCGGCAAGCAACGTATTCGAAAGACGCGCGGCTTTAGAAAATACTTTGACGATGAAAAGCGCACTGTGATTTATTACCTTGCACCCAGGAATGTCAAAGACACTGCGTTTATGACGTATGACACGTTGATGCGACCGTCGATGATGACCAGTGGTTATACCTGCCCGCGATGCGCAAAGTACGGCGCATTTCCGCCTCTGACCGTGGCGACTATTTTCTTGGTACGGATTTTAGCTACGAAGATATCAAACTGGAAACCAAGGTTAGCATTGATGACTACACTCGCAAAACTCTCGGCGAAGCAATGATTGATGGCCACCGAACGTTTATTGTTGAAGCAACGCCTGTTGATAAAAAAACGGCTAAAGAGCTGGGTTACAGCAAGGTCACGCAG
Source organism: Robiginitomaculum sp. (assembly GCA_021647805.1). Taxonomy (GTDB): domain Bacteria; phylum Pseudomonadota; class Alphaproteobacteria; order Caulobacterales; family Maricaulaceae; genus Robiginitomaculum_B. Next base: position 1,505 of record JAKITZ010000103.1, on the reverse strand, counting down.
TGGGTTGATGCCGAGATTTGGATGGTGCGTAAAGCGACTTTTGATAGCTTGCGAGGAAAACCGCTAAAGACAATCTACACCAAAGAGATCAAACAGGTGCAGGGTATTTGGTCGGCTCATCAATTGAAAGTTGAAAATCATAAAACAGGTCACACCACAAAATTCACTTTCAGTGATATCGATTATCAAAAAGAGATCAGTGATGATTTGTTTACCGAGCGAGCGTTGCGCCGTGGTTTATAGTCCATCACTGCGGCGAAAGCCGACATTCATTTCGCAACAGAGTAACGCGGATAAAATCAAAAAAATGCTCATCGGTGCTTGTGTCGCTTTAGTGAGTACACACGCAACAGCAGCCATCGACAGTGCCATCACCATCGACAATGAATGGGCCATCGGCACAGAATCAAAACAGTCGCAAAAGTTTGAGACCACGATTAAGCCTGAGGTCGAAATCGACCTTGGGCGTGATGCACAACTCACTGTCATCGGCCGCATCCGTTATGATGCAGAAGATCATATTGATGTTGACGACGACACGGATGCAGAGCTGCGCGAGTTCTATGTCGAAACCACTATCGGCCGTAGCTTTTTGACGCTGGGTAAACAACAAGTCGTGTGGGGCAAGGCCGATGGCCTGAAAGTACTTGATGTGGTCAATCCGCAGGAGTGGCGTGAGTTCATTCTCGATGACTTTAACGAATCACGTATTCCACTCTGGACAGTCAACGCAGAGATTCCGATTAACGATTTTACGCTACAACTGTTGTGGATCCCTGATCAAACTTACCATAAGTTTGCACAGCAGGGGGACTTGTACCGGCTTACTTCACCGCAACTGGTACCGCAGGTTCCTGCAGGGGTAGACGTTGTATTCGCAGTAGAAGAGCGGCCCAACGACACCCTTCAGGATGCCGATTGGGGCATGCAGCTATCAACGTTCTGGAACGGTTGGGACTTAACGCTGAACTACCTCTATCACTTTGATGACCGACCAGTGTTATACCGCCAATTGAGCCTGACGCCAAACGGCCCGGTGGCCACCATCACCCCGCGTTATGAACGCAGCCACCTAATCGGCACCACCTTTAGTAACGCGTTTGGTAATTTCACGTTGCGTGGCGAAGTCGGTTATTCACGGGATCGTTATATCAGCACCAACTCAATTTCTGACAACGATGGCGTAGTTAAAACAAACGAGCTCGCCTATGTCATCGGACTCGACTGGTTTGGTTTTAGTAACACATTATTAAGCACCCAGCTTTTCCAGTCGCGCCTAAGCAACAATGATGCTGGCATGTTACGTGACGACAGAGAGACCACCGTCACTTTTCTTTCCAGACATGACTTCATCAATGAAACGCTCACCACCGAATTGTTATGGATACACAACACCGATCTCGATGACGGCGTAGTCCATCCTAAAATCAGTTACCAACTCGATGATGAAATCACTATAGGCATCGGCGCAGATATCTTTTATGGCGATAAAACCGGACTGTTTG
>JAKITZ010000102.1 GCA_021647805.1 Robiginitomaculum sp. | reverse complement strand
GCCATAACCTATACATCGGCTCGCAATCGCATGAATACTGGCTGAAAGGCGTTTGTGCTTTGGCAACGGGAACCGACATTGTTTTGTATGATGGTGCTGCCAATGCGATGAATGAACAGTTATATTGGCGGATAATCGAACGCGAAAAAGTAAGAATTGTTCGAATTGGCGTAAAATGGCTAAATAGCTTGCTGAAGGCCAAGGTAGACCCGCATCAAAACCACCAACTAAGCAGCGTGCAAGTGGTGATAGTTGATGGTAAAATCACTGCTGATCATATAAAGTTTTTGCGTGAAAAGTGCTTTGTAAATGTCGAGAAAATCATTCGAGCTGATAATCTCGCCTGACAGTTCGTTAGATTTACGTTAAGTAATATCAATCCATAGGGGTGCCGAAACGATTCGTATCGGCTGAGAATATACCCATAGAACCTGTTCGGGTAATGCCGACGTAGGAATAGGACAAGACAATGAACAAGCCACCAAAACCATCAGAATTTACACCGCAAACTGTATCCACCGGATCGTTACCTGCTTCACGGCGGATATATACCTCGCCAGCGATGGCACCGGCGGTCAAGGTTCCGCATCGCGAGATTACCTTGCACGAAACCGCCAAAGAGCCACCGGTTCGGGTTTATGATACTTCGGGGCCATATACCGATACGGCGCAGAGCATCAATGTTGATGCTGGTCTGGCGCGAAACCGACTGGATTGGTATGGCGGACGGGGCTTCGAAGCTTATCAGGGGCGCGAAGTTACTGCCTTGGATAATGGCGGAGCCAAGGGCAAATATCTGGCACGGGCTTTTCCCAAAACTTACCAACCTTTACGCAGCAAAGGCGATCAGCCTTGCACGCAATTGGAATTCGCCAAGGCCGGTATCATCACCGAAGAAATGTATTTTGTTGCCGAACGTGAAAACCTTGGTCGTCGGGCGGCGCTAAAAGACGCGCAAAAAACCATTGATCAGGGGCAAAGCTTTGGCGCGCAAATTCCGACCCATATTACAGCGGAATTTGTTCGTTCCGAGATTGCACGGGGCAGGGCGATCATTCCTGCCAATATCAACCATGTGGAATTAGAGCCAATGATTATTGGCCGTAATTTCTTGACCAAAATTAACGCTAATATCGGTAATTCTGCACTGGGTTCTTCGGTCGAGGAAGAAGTGGAAAAAATGGTTTGGTCGATCCGTTGGGGTGCAGACACGGTGATGGATTTATCCACGGGCAGGAATATCCACAACACCCGCGAATGGATTTTGCGCAATTCGCCAGTACCGATCGGTACCGTGCCGATTTACCAAGCCTTGGAAAAAGTAAACGGTGTCGCCGAAGACTTAACATGGGAAGTGTTTCGCGATACTTTGATTGAGCAAGCCGAACAGGGCGTTGATTATTTCACCATTCATGCCGGGGTGCGCCTCGCCTATATTCACCTAACCGCGGAACGAGTAACCGGCATTGTTTCGCGTGGCGGCTCGATCATGGCCAAATGGTGTTTGCATCATCACAAAGAGAGCTTCTTGTACGAGCATTTCATCGACATTTGCGAGATTTGCCGCAAATACGATGTTAGTTTTTCGCTGGGTGATGGGCTTCGTCCCGGCTCAATCGCTGATGCCAATGATCGGGCGCAATTTGCCGAATTGGAAACCTTGGGCGAGCTAACCCATGTGGCGTGGGATCATGGTTGTCAGGTGATGATCGAGGGCCCGGGGCATGTGCCAATGCACAAAATCCGTGAAAACATGACCAAGCAATTAGAGGTTTGCGGCGAGGCGCCATTTTACACGTTAGGCCCCTTAACCACCGATATTGCACCGGGATATGACCACATTACGTCTGCCATTGGTGCGGCGCAAATCGGCTGGTACGGCACGGCTTTGCTTTGTTATGTAACGCCAAAGGAACACCTTGGCCTACCGGATCGGGACGACGTAAAAGTAGGAGTGGTGACATACAAATTGGCGGCGCACGCAGCCGATCTAGCCAAGGGACACCCGGCGGCGCAATTACGCGATGATGCGGTCAGCCGTGCAAGGTTCGAGTTTCGCTGGCAGGATCAGTTTAACTTGTCGCTGGACCCCGAAACCGCGCAAAACTATCACGACCAAACCTTGCCAAAAGACGCTCATAAAACTTCGCATTTTTGCTCGATGTGCGGGCCAAAGTTTTGCAGCATGAAAATCACCCAAGACGTGCGCGACTATGCCGATGGATTATCGGACAACGAAAAAGCCGACATGGAACGGGGCATGGAAGAAATGAAACACAAATTCCGCGAAAAAGGCGGCGAGATTTATTTGGAAACGAAGGAGTAGGGGGGGATGGAATTGATTTTACAATCGGGTATCCCAATTTTAGGTTCTGTTTTAGTGGTTACGATTGGGTTTCTGTTAAATCAGTCCCGTGAACGAAAAGCGGAGTGGAGAAAGATAAAACTTGAACTTTACAGGAATTATATTTTTTCTCTAAGTGGAACACTCGTTGGAGAATCTACTTCAAAATCGCAAAGAGAGTATGCTATAGCTTGCAATAACTTGCTTCTCGTTGCCCCATCCAAGGTTATTGATCTAATGGAATCTCATCGTGAGAAATCACACAAGGATCGTACAATTACCCTAGAAGATCACGATGCTTTATTAACGAAACTGCTACTTGCTATTCGCAAAGATATAGGCCTTTCAAATAAAGACAACGAATTGTTTGAAGTAAAACTATGGTCATCTGGTGTGTTAACTTCCAAATAGTTTCCCTCACCCCAGCCTCTTTGTTTGTCCTATCGCTTCGCTACTTGAGGACTCTACCCGGCGGGGAGAGGGAGTCTATCCCGTGGTGCTCGAAGGAATACCACTAATCTTTGCGCTTCCGCGCTCAACACTCGACCACATTAACCGCTAAGCCACCCTCGGAGGTTTCTTTGTATTTGCGGCTCATATCGCGACCGGTTTCGCGCATAGTCTGGATTACCTTATCCAAACTCACATGGTGTTGTCCATCGCCAAGCATTGCCAAACGTGCCGCTTGTACTGCCATTGCTGCGCCAAATGCATTGCGTTCGATACATGGTATTTGCACTAGTCCGCCAATGGGATCGCAAGTCATGCCCAGATTATGTTCCATGCCGATCTCGGCGGCATTCTCTATCTGCTCATTGCTGCCGCCTAAGACCGCAGCCAGACCAGCCGCCGCCATTGAACAAGCAACACCAACTTCGCCCTGACAACCAACTTCGGCACCGGAGATAGAGGCATTTCGTTTATAAAGCCCGCCAATCGCGGTGGCGTTAAGCAAAAACATTCGTATCCCTTTGACATCAGCACCATCTACGAAGCTAAGATAATATTTGATCACTGCTGGTATGACACCGGCGGCACCATTGGTTGGTGCGGTTACAACCCGTCCACCGGAAGCATTTTCTTCATTTACCGCCATTGCCCACAGGTTCAGCCAGTCGCTACGTTCGGCTTTTTCCTGACTTTTGGCCAAGTTTTGATTAAGCTTTTCTGATATATCCGCCGCTCGCCTACGAACATTTAAGCCGCCGGGCAATAATCCGCGCTTGCTCATACCGTTCTCAATGCAATCGTCCATGCGTTGCCAGATAGCGGCAAGTTCTGCTTCTATTTCATGCTGCTTGGCAATCGCACATTCATTGCGCATCACCAGTTCAGCAATGGATAGTTTTTCATCCGCGCAAAATTGCAACAGATCAGCGGCAGAAGTGATTTGAAATGGCAAATCATCATGTGCCTCGGCCTGCCTGTTTTGGCCGGCTTGAACCTCGTCAACAATAAACCCGCCGCCAATGGAGTAATATATTCGTCTGGCCAATTCATTGCTGTTGGCATCAAAGCTCAAAAACATCATTGAGTTGGAATGATAGGGCAAGTTGACGTCGGTTTGGAAAAGCAAATCATTTTCGTAGGATAAGTTTATTATTCGCCCGTTCGGTAATCGTATTTTGTTGCTTTTTCTAATTTCCGCAATAATTGTTTCAACCTGCTGTGGCTCGATAGTTTCCGGTGAAAACCCTGACAATCCCAATAAAACAGCGCGATCAGTATGGTGGCCGATGCCGGTTAAGGCCAATGATCCGAATAACCTAGTTTCTATGCGAGTGGTTTTGCTTAACAGAACTTGGTTTTGCAACCAATTAACAAATGCAAATGCTGCCTTCATCGGCCCGGTAGTGTGCGAGCTTGATGGGCCTAAGCCTGTTTTGAACAATTCATTAGCGGTAAGCATTGTTATCCTCAAATCAAATTTTCTGAGCTTTGCAACAAGAATAGACAATTTGCCAGTAAAAACTTCCTTTGAACTGTTTTGGGCTTTATGCTGACCTAAAAGAACTGTGCAATAATATAAACTGGTTGAAATATGGCAATCACCTCCAGCAAATCAATAGTAGCAGGTAACAAGCACCAGTTATGGCAAGAAGCGGTCGCAAAAGCGCTTGGCGGTAGATCCGAGCAAGTTCTGACAAGCAAAACTCTGGACGCTTTGGTTCGTGGGCCATTGCTAACATTAGCTGATAATCCGCAAAACTCTGGTATTGCCGGGCAGTTCCCATTTACCCGAGGCGTTAGTTCGCAACGCGAGCACTCATTACCTTGGGGCATTTGTTGCGAAGTATTTGTCAGTGATGACGAACAAGCCAATCGACTTGTTTTGCAAGAGCTATTAGGCGGAGCCAGCGCGATACAGTTACAATTAAAGCGTAGTGATTGCTCTCTTAAAGCTGTTTTACGAGGTGTTGATCTCAACATTGCCGCGGTCTCTTTGCAGCCGGGGGTATATACTGGTCAATATGCCAAAGAGCTTATCCAACTATTGTCACGAAAACACATTGATCTGGCAAAAATTAGCGGTAATTTTGGTTTATCGGCGATTGGCTTTGCGGTGTCAGACGACACTATTTGCGATCTGTCTAAATGGACAATCGCGAATGCTCCGGGAATTAGCAGTTTAAGCATTTGCTCGAATTTGGTGCATGAAGCTGGTGGCACTGAGGCTTTGGAGTTGGCGTGGCTTGCCGCAGAAACCGCGCACAATATGCGAACTTTATTGCACGCTGGCATCAAGCCAGATGATGCAGCCAAACAGATGCAGGCGATAATTTCTGTGGATGCGGATTTGCATTTGGGCATTGCCAAATTACGCGCCGCCAGAAGGATTTGGGGGCAAGTTGTTACTGCTTTTGGAGTATCACAGCAGGCGGCTAGCTTGCAGATTCACGCAAGAAGCTCTTTGCGGATGTTTAGCCGTTATGATCCGTGGGTGAATATTTTACGCACCAGTACAGCCGCAATGGCCGCGGTTTTGGGCGGGGCGCAAGAGGTTGCTGTCACACCTTTTACCTATCGTTTGGGGCAAGCCGATGAAATGGCACGGCGACTGGCCAGAAATACGCAAATAGTGCTGATGGAAGAATGTGCCGCGGCAAAAGTAATTGATCCAGCCGGTGGTAGTTACGCCCATGAGCAAATGAGCGAGCAGTTAGCACTTAAGGCTTGGGAATATTTTCAAACCATTGAGGCGCAAGGTGGTCTGGTGGCAGCGATCGATAATGGCTGGTTAGGTAAAACTGTTGCGCAAATGCGCGATACACGCCAGCAATTAATTCGCAAAAGAAAAATCTCGATAATTGGTGTTAATCAATATGCGAATCTGCATGAAGAATCACCTAATACCAGTGATTGCCGCCCTCCGGTTACTCCCGACAACAGGGCTTGTTTGGATCAATTTTATGATGCAGAAGAATTTGAGCAATTACGAGATCAAGCAAAATCACTATCCGGCAAAGTATTCATTGCAAGTCTTGGCACGTTAAAGCAAAGCGCGCTGCGGGTCGGATTTGTGAAAAATTTATTAGCTGCCGGTGGTATTGAAACAACCAAGGCAAAGCACTGGCAAAATAAAACAGAGATGTTGGCAGATTTTGATGTGGCTGTTACGCCAATCGTCGTAGTTTGCGGTACTGATGCCCAATATGGCACGGAAATGGTGCAATTAGCTGCAAAATTCAGAGCAAAAGACGCAAAGCAAGTTTGGATTGCCGGTGGCTTAGAAGTGCCAGAGAACTTTGCCGGACGCATGGCAATCGGTGATGATGTAATTGCTATCTTGCAAGTTGTTTTATCAGCTCTGGGGGTAAGAAAATGAGTGATAGAACAATTTTTCCAGATTTTAGTAAAATCCCGTTGAGCGTAATTGAACAACCTTTAATTACCAAGAAAACTTCAACCGTAACCTCGCGTGAGGGCATTGCCATAAGCTCTGTTTATGGCTCGCAGCATTTACCGAAAAGCCTTGAAGCTGATTACCCGGGACAAGCTCCGTTTGTTCGCGGGCCGTATCCGACAATGTACACTCAGCGTCCGTGGACTATTCGCCAATATGCCGGATTTTCTACGGCCGAAGACAGTAATGCTTTTTATCGCCGCAATCTGGCCGCCGGGCAAAAGGGCTTGTCTATTGCTTTTGATCTGGCCACGCATCGTGGTTATGACAGTGATCACCCACGGGTGGCCGGTGATGTAGGAATGGCTGGCGTAGCTATTGATAGCTTGCTTGATATGCGGATTTTGTTTGACCAGATTCCATTGGATAAAATGTCGGTTTCCATGACCATGAATGGCGCGGTTTTACCGATAATGGCGCTTTATATTGCGGCGGCTAAGGAACAGGGTGTTACGCCTGCTCAGCTTTCTGGAACCATTCAAAATGACGTTCTCAAAGAGTTCATGGTCCGAAATACTTATATTTATCCGCCAAAACAAAGCATGAGAATTGTTGCGGATATTTTCGAGTTTTGCGCCAAGAACATGCCCAAGTTTAACTCTATTTCGATCTCCGGCTATCACATGCAAGAAGCCGGAGCCACTGCCGATCTGGAACTTGGTTATACTTTGGCTGATGGCATTGCTTATGTGCGCGCCGGGATTAAAGCTGGCTTAGACGTTGATGATTTTGCTCCACGGCTTAGTTTCTTTTTCGGGATTGGTACTGATTATTTTATTGAAATAGCTAAATTACGGGCGGCTCGTTTATTGTGGGCACGCCTCATGCAAGAAAACTTTGCCCCGAAGAACCCGAAATCCTTGAACTTACGTACTCATTGCCAAACTTCTGGTTGGTCGCTTAGTGCAACCGATGTCTTTAATAATGTGATCCGTACCAATATTGAGGCGATGGCTGCGGTTGATGGTGGCACTCAATCCTTACATACTAATTCGTTGGACGAGGCTTTGGCTTTGCCGACCGATTTTTCTGCCAGAATTGCCAGAAATACACAATTATTTTTGCAAACCGAAGCCGGACTTACCAAAACGATTGATCCTTGGGGCGGCTCGTATTTCGTTGAGCGCCTAACCCGCGATCTAGCCGGTAGAGCCATGGAACACATCAATGAAATCGAGAAAATCGGCGGCATGGAAATGGCGATTGAGCAAGGCCTGCCAAAACAACGAATTGAAGAAGCTGCCACCGCCACTCAAGGACAAATAGATAGCGGCGAGAAAGTTATTGTCGGGGTGAACAGGTTTCTTCCAGAGTGCGAACAAGAAATACCGGTGTTGAAAGTAGACAACGAGAAAGTCCGCAATAACCAGATAAAACGCTTGCAAAAATTACGAAGCCAACGTGATGGGGGGCAAGTAAAAGCCAGCTTGAGCGCCCTTACTAATGCGGCAGAAACCGGCCAAGGTAATTTACTTGAACTGGCGGTAATTGCAGCTTCTAATATGGCCAGCGTCGGTGAAATGTCTTATGCACTGGAGCAAGTATGGGGTCGTCATAAAGCGGTACATAAGACTGTTCGCGGAATTTACGGAGCAGCAACCAGTTCTGTACCATCAGCAATTAAAGCCAAACAATTAGAAGAAACCTTTGCGGCAGAGCAGGGGCGAAGGCCTAAAATTCTGGTGGCAAAAATGGGTCAAGATGGCCATGATCGCGGTCAAAAAGTTGTGGCTTCGGCATTTTTGGATCTTGGGTGGGAGGTAATAACCGGGCCATTATTTCAAACGCCAAAAGAAGCTGCCGAGCTGGCAATAGAGAAAGATGTTGATGTAATTGGCGCTTCATCATTGGCGGCAGGACACCTTACTTTGGTGCCAGAGCTTCGCGGCGCGATCAATAATGCCGGACGCTCAGATATACACATTGTCGTTGGTGGTGTGATCCCGCCTGATGATGTGCAAACTTTGCGTGATATGGGGGCATCTGAAATATTCTTGCCGGGAACAGTGATATTCGAAGCTGCATTATCATTGATAGAACGGCTGTTAAGGCGCCCAAATCAATGAGGCTGCTACAGCAAGCAAGTGCTATTGCTCCGGCCAGTATTGCTAATGTGGCGCGGGGTTTTTATCTAT
>JAKITZ010000101.1 GCA_021647805.1 Robiginitomaculum sp. | reverse complement strand
AAGGGGTAATGGTGGAATGATCAACCGATCTTGGTGCTATTACTATTTGTGGATGGATTCCGGCCTGCGCCGGAATGACGGCGTTTTGACGCCAATGGTGGATAAGGGTCTCGTGACCCTTGAAGGATAACCCTTAATTAGCACTCATTGGCAAAGACTGCCCTTAAAACAATAGTTAATTGGCAAAGAATTAGCACTCATTGACCCTTAGTTACCCTTGAGCAAAGGGGATAAGTTTCAGACATACCCGATCCAACCATACTTGTTATAATGGTGTTGCAAGTGGCTTTAATCAGCCATTCTGCGGCTCTTTAACATTGTTAATACATGAACAACTCAATGAAACATAGGCTTTATGTAAGCGTGTGCAAAGATTGCTCACAGGCAACCAAGTCTGCTTGGCCACATCTTTTAACAATCTTTCCATTGTGGAAAACATGACAAATGGCAAGTGTGTTTTTTAATTGGCGAATTTTGTTAAAAATCGCAGTTTTAACAATCTTCTTTTACCGCTGCTTTGTATGGCTCACCATTTCATCATTGGAGCCGGATTTAGCGGGTTCCTGATAAACCATTTCAGTGATTTTTTGATCAGGCCTTTGTGAAAGCCGCTGTTTGGAAAAGTAGTTTTGAGTTCGCGCAATAAAGCCTTGTCTATTCCAAAGCGAAACATGCCGAGTGAAAAATCCACCAGATCACCTTTGCGAAACAGCTCCACCAACATATCTGGGTTGTCATTGTATGCGCGCAATTTGTGATGCTCTGTGATCATCAGGCTTATTTCGTCTGTCCAGTCCTGTAAGCCATTGTCTTGTAAATACTGTACTGCCGGTGGAACTGATGGCGCAAGATAGTCAAAAGTATCATCAACCCATATTCCAATATCGTGAAAAGCTGCGGCAATTTGGATTTTTTGCATGTCTTGCTTCGAGCATGTTTTAAGCCAAAAGCAACAATTCACCATGCGATAAACATGGTTTCTATAGCCGTCAAAGTCATCGCCGATAATGGCTTTGGATTTAGCTAATACTGCATCTACGATTGGTAAGGTTTTATAGATTTGCATATCTAATTCCTATTTTTGCAATTCACGCTCACCCAAACAATCTTTTAGTTATTTGGATACCGCTTAGATATCGCCCCAACTTTCACTGGTAAAAGGCACATCAATTATTCTGCCGACCTTGGCTATTGCATTTTGAATATATGGACTTACTGGCGGAATTTCTTCAATTTGTTTCGGTTTTTCCTCGCCATCTGAAAGTTTATCATAATAACATCAATGCCTTGTCTATTTCAGATTTAGCAGTATCCCAGTTGGTAACAAATCTGGCCGAGCCGTCTGGCCATGTGTAAAAAGCCACGCCACCATCTTGTAATTGACTGGTTTGGTTTGGTGATAATTGTGCAAATACCTCATTACCTTCTACAGGGTGCAATATGCTCACTTTGGAATTTCGTAAGCCTTGTTCTAGTAATTTGGCCATCTGGTTGGCGTGATTTGCGGTTTCTAACCACAAATCGTTTTCCAACATGGCAATTATCTGTGCGGCAATAAATCGTTGTTTTGGCGGTAAATGCCCGGCTCGTTTGCGACGGGCTTGTAGCTCGTCAAATTTATCGATTGCCTCGCCAAATAATATCACAGCCTCTGCCGCCATTGCTCCGGTTTTGGTAAGTCCGAATGACAATATATCAATACCGCTGCCCCAAGTAATGTCGGCTGGTCTAACTGCTAAGAAAGCCAGAGCATTAGCAAGTCTGGCTCCATCCATGTGAGTGGTTAGTCCAACTGACTTAGCAAGCCTAGTTAATTCAGATACTTGCTTTGGTGAGTAACAGGTTCCGGCTTCGGAAAGGTTTGAGATCGAAATTGCCTTTGGCGGAATTGCGTGAACAAAACTTTCATCAACGCTTTGTAAAAGGGCTTGCAAGGATTTGGCGTCAATACGGCCATGTTCTGCGGTAAGAGTGAGTAATTTTGCTCCATGGCTGTAGAACTCTACTGCGCCGCGTTCATCGCAATTTATGTGTGCTTGCGAATGGCAGATAATTCCGCCGGTGGGTGGAGACAAAAGAGCCAAAGCTAATGCATTGCAAGCCGTACCAGAGTTGACAAAGCTTGCCCGTAACGGTGCTTCAAACATATCGGATAGCAAAGCTTCGGCTTGCAGTGTCCAACCGTCATCACCATAACTTACCGCCGGCCCGGCATTAGCAGTAATCAGATGCTCGATTACTTTCGGGTGCGCGGGAGCTGCAGTGTCAGAGGCAAAATTCAATCTGTATTTTCCTTACTTAAGCTTTGCTTTACCTGCTGATCAAGCCCGGTCATTAGCATAACAAATGACGGCTTCATTACACTTAAATATGTTTCTGTTGGCCAGTCTCTTTGTAACCCCATTCGCAAAACACCAACAAAAATACTAGAAAGAGGATAGGTAGCAGTAACTGTTAAGAACTCTTGTCCGGGGTAAAACTTTTCCTGTAAGCCCGTGGAGACTATAGCTATCAATTCATCAAGATTTGAGGCAAACCGATTTTCATCTTCTACTCCCCATACCCAAGATGAGGCCATAACTTGCCTTGCAAGCTCCGGATCTTTCATCTCACGTATTAGATAAGCCTTCATAGCACCTAAGGCTAAGTCTGTAGGGGTTTTGAATTGCTCAAGGTGGGTTTTGAAATATTCATGTAATGGTCTGTTTCCGGCTTTGAATATTTCCAAAATCAATTCCATTTTAGTGCCATAATACTGGTTGATTAAACCAGATGACACTCCGGCTTGTTTGGCAATTTTTCGTATAGTTGTTTTTTGCGCGCCCTCACGAGACAACACAACTTTGGCGGCCTTAAAAATTCTTCGCCTAGTTTCATCATTACCGCGTATGCGGTTTGATCGGCGGGCAGGTTTTGGTTTTGATGGTGGTGATATTTCATTCATTAAGGCACTTTGGTACAGTACTAACCTTGGTGCAAGTGTTTTAGGATTAGGTGTAGACCCTAATCACCTGTAACTGGGTCTGGCGGCCAGCCTGGTAAACGCTCACGCATCTCATCGGAGCCACCAACTTTGGTATCCATTGAGCTATCTTTTAGTGTATTTCTTGGGCCCTCATATCTTGAAGCTTTACCAAATGCTTTTGCTAGTTCGCTTGCGTCCATTAAACGGTATTCTGCGCCTATGGCCGCTCCTTCACGCATTACTGCCCTCCCATAGGTGAGGTTGACATCTGCTAGAGTTTTACGAATTTCGTGGCAATCAGGGTCGAAATTTTCAAGATCATGGCAAGCAAGGCTTTGCAGGAAGCTTATTGTGTTTCCACTATCGGCATTATTCGTTGGTTTCAGAAACAACAAACTGGCGGCGGCCTTTTTTCGTTTTTCCAGTGATTTTTCTGACTCTTTAAGTTTTAGTGTGACTTGGTTGTTTGGCAGAATAGTTTCTGCAAGAGGTTTTTTAATTTGCTGGGTTTCAGGTTTCTTGACGATCTGTTGGGTTTTGTTTTGCACCACTGGTTTGCTTGTGTTCGTGGGTTTATCAGGTGTTGTTGGTTTCTTGGGCGCGGTGATCAATTCAAATTTTATTGCTGGTGCTGGTGTGGTTTTTTGAAAGCTGTTTGATTTAGGAAGCGCTGCCAATAACCCTGCAATTGCTAGATGTATCAATATGGCTAACAGCCAAGCCAGCCAATGATTATTGATGTTCTTTGCAAGTTCAATTGGAACTAACTCCCTAGGGGTAATGCTATTTAACCCTAGGCAATATGTAGATCATCTGTTTTTCGGTCTATCCCATATTGGTAAATGCCATCAAATGACCTTATTTGGTGACATAATCGGTTCCGCCCAAACAATATATCGCAAAGCGCCGTATAGCTTTGCATCAAACGGGTAGCAGGTAATCAAGGCCAGTCTGTTATCGACTTGATCCTCTTCGATACCACTTTCATCGAACCGGACTATTTCCATGCCCATTACTTGGTATTGCGTTTCGGTGCGGTCACTGTTTTGCAAGATCAATGTATCACCGGTTTTTAAGTCTTTTAACCATGTAAAGTGAGTGTTGCGGTGCGCTGCAATCAACACTTGCCCACCTATTTTGAACGAGCCGCCAGCATTTAATAATGACGGACCAAAAGCCAATGCTTCACCGCCGGCTTCGGCCAAGACAATATTGCTTTTTCCTAGTCTTGGTGCGGCAATTTTTGCTATTGGCCAAGTATCAGCCCATGGCCATGGTTTGACCTTTTGGTTGCTGGCGGTGGTTTTTGCCCAGGCTTGTTGTAATAAAATTTGTGACAGCTCTGCTTTTGCAATGGTAAAGCCGCCTTGCGAGGCGACAATCAAACCAAGGATTACCAACAGCCAACCAAATTTCTTGCTGCCCCGGTTTAATGCTTCTTGTGCGCTCATTTTTGTGCCTTTCTTCGTAATAGACTTGCCAATAAAGATAGTCCCAAAGCGATTATTAAAAGTCCCAGAATTATCTGTATTTCATGCGGGCTGGCTGTTGCCGGCAGGGTTATCCCTGATCTTCGTAACGATGGAGCAGATGTTACAGGTTTTGGCTTGAATGTAATTTTCTCTCTCATGTCTCCCCAACCATCGGGTAAGTGTAGCGGGATCATTACTGTTTCCAATGTAGTGTCGTCAGGGGTGATGGGGGTAATATCCACAGCGACCAAAGAGGTAAGCCGGGATACCAAATGATGATCCAGCGATATTTGTAATATTTGCTGATTGATTTGCTCAACCGGTTTTCCTCTAAAGCGACCTTCTTCAAGGCTTTTGATTTTAGCTCTAGCCCATAATTGGCTGATACCAGTTCCGGGTTTAGCCGAGGACAATGATAAATTAGCTACCCAGTTGGAATGAGACAATTGCCCGGACAAAACCATGTCTTGTGGTTTCGAGGTAAACTTGGCCAATATAATTACCGGATCATTATTGTATAAATCCGGCAAGGGATTAGGCGATACGTCTTTTGGTACAATTCCGGTGAACTTTACTGCCAGATTTTGCATTATCGGTTTTTCCAATTTGGCAAATACTCGCGTCATTTCGGCAGCGACTTTGTTGAGGTCAGAAATAATGGTGTCTGTTCCTCTGCCCAATTTGGCGGCGCGGCTTAGAAAATAGCGGTTGGGAGCTGAACCAATACCGATCGTGAATAACCTGCTGTTTCCAAGGTTTTCTGCAATTAGTGAAAACAGCTCGCCTTCATTGCTGATCTGGCCATCGGTAATAAACACCAGTTGGCGTAATTTATTACTGCTTTGTGTTCTTGGTGTATCAAATGCGGCGGATAAAGCCGGCAGCATTACTGTGCCGCCATCACCATCAAGTTTTGATATGAAGTGCTTTGCACGTCGGATGTTTTCAGCGGTGGCGGACACGCTTTGCTCGAACAGTTTTTCGGTTTCATTGTCAAAAGCAATTACATTAAAATCATCTCTTTCGTCTAATCTGCCCAGTCCGGTAATTAGTGCTTTACGTGCTTGGCGGATTGATTTGCCGGCCATTGACCCGGAATTATCTATCACAAACACCATTTCTCTGGCGATTGATGAGGGGTTTGATCCCATGCCAGTTGGTGCTTGCACTATGGCCAACAGGTAAGTTTCACCATCTTTTTGTTCACTAAACAAAGCAAGTGCCGGTTTGCCTGATACTTTTGGTATCCATTGCAGGGTAAAATCCCTATCGGCGATAACCTCATCATCAATGGTTATGGTTTTTTGCGTCTCACCGGAAATATTGATTTTATGGGAGGAAGAAGTTAACTGCGATAAAGCAAAACCGGTATTTAAGTTTACCTTTAAGGAAACACCGATTGGTGTTTGTGAGCCGCTAAGTTGGCTGGCCAGCAATAACTCATTTTTATCAGGAGAAAAGCGTGGCGCAACAACCAGCGGGAAATGTAAAGAATATCGTCCATCTTGTAAGCGGACTTTGTCTTGGTATTCTATCTGGATAATAATTGTTTCACCGGGGCCAATATTGGCCACCGAGTTTATGAACATATTTGGTCTTTGCTGTTCGACCAAAGCTGCCTTTTGACCTGCTTCCTTTGCCGTTTCATAAGTGCGCCGTGCTTGTTGTCTTTCTTGTACTTTTCCTTCGATCACTCTGCCACCAACTATCATAACTAAACGATCAACAGCCGCCTCATCAGGTAAAGGGAACAGGTAAATCGCTTCGAGACGGTTTTGGCTGGTATTAACAAATTTTTGCGTGACTCTAGCGCGTATAATCGGCCCGGTTACATCTATTTGCACATCAGTAGCCAATGCGGGAGCCGAAATGTATTTTCCGGCAATGTCGGTGCGAAACATCAAGGTTCCGCTTTGCACATCGTCCATTTCCATGATTGGTTGTTCGGCAGCAGCAGAACATGAAATCATCCAAAAGCTTAAAGCTGTGATTGCGCTAAACAATACAAACCGGCGAAATTTAGAAATAAAATTGATATGCATTTTTGTAGCCCCCTGTGATATGAAGGGGCAACATGCTGTACTTAAATGCCTAACATTTGACGATGTTAAGGTTATTTCCGGGCAGATGTGGCCAAAACCGGACAACTATGTTCAAAATCCGACTATAGTTTTTACCGAATCATCACCTCTCAGGAACGGAGATTTTAATGCCAGTAATACCGATATCAGAAGTATTAAAACGAGTTGCTCCTTCTGCGACTTTGGCGGTTAGTCAAAAGGCTCGTGAATTAAAAGCGTCTGGTATTGATGTTATTGGTCTTGGTGCTGGTGAGCCGGATATGCCAACACCAGACCATATCTGTCAGGCAGCAATAAATGCGATCAATGAAGGTAAAACCAGGTACACAAATGTTGATGGTATTCCAGAGCTAAAATCAGCAATATCTGCCAAGTTTAAGCGTGATAATAATCTTGAGTATGACGCAAACCAGATCAATGTCTCTCCCGGTGGCAAGCCGGTGTTGTTTAATGCATTATTGGCTAGCTTAAACCCCGGTGACGAGGTGCTGATCCCGGCTCCCTTTTGGGTTAGCTATCCTGACATCGTAAAGTTATGCAGCGGCAATCCGGTAATTATTGCAACTCAGATAGGTAATAATTACAAGCTGACAGCAGAAGAACTAGAGGCGGCGATTACCCCTAAAACCAAATGGTTGATCTTGAACTCACCGTCA
Organism: Robiginitomaculum sp.; assembly: GCA_021647805.1. Taxonomy (GTDB): domain Bacteria; phylum Pseudomonadota; class Alphaproteobacteria; order Caulobacterales; family Maricaulaceae; genus Robiginitomaculum_B. The sequence continues at coordinate 1,286 of JAKITZ010000101.1, read as the reverse complement.
AACCCCACCGGGTCGGCCTATACCGCCGACGAGTTTAGAAAACTAGGCGAAGTATTATTATGCCACCCACAGGTATGGGTGCTTACCGATGATATGTATGAGCATATATTGTATGATGGTTTTAAGTTTAACTCTTTTGCCGAAGCTGTACCGGATATGTATGAGCGGACTTTGACAGTTAACGGAGTTTCAAAAACCTATTCAATGACCGGTTGGCGTATTGGTTATGCTGGCGGGCCGCAAGAGCTGATAGGCGCAATGCGAAAAGTAATGAGCCAAAGCACTTCCAATCCGACTTCAATTAGCCAATGGGCAGCAGTAGAGGCGCTAAACGGCTCGCAAAACTTTATTGCCGGGCGAGTGGAAATATTCAAACAACGCCGTGATCTGGTAGTTGAAATGTTAAACAAGGCAGATGGTTTGACGTGTGGAACACCTGATGGGGCATTTTATGTATTTCCTGATTGTTCAGAGCTTATCGGCAAGAGAACGAAAAGCGGTATAGTAATCAGCACTGATGAAGACTTTGTTCGCGAATTATTGCTTGATGAAGCGGTAGCAGTGGTTCATGGATCAGCCTTTGGCATGTCGCCAGCGTTTCGTGTTTCGTATGCGACTTCCACGGATTTACTTGTTGCTGGCTGCACAAGGATACAAAAATTTTGTCAAAGTCTGGTATGAAAAACAATTATGCAAATTGATTTAAACCGTTCTGGTTCATCAAAACCATCACCCCTTCCAACACTAGTCGGTTTGGATCGTGTTGGCATTGCAACAGCGTTGGTTAAATCCGGTATGGCAGAAAAACCGGCGAAAATGCGCGGCAAACAAATATACCGTTGGTTATATAACCAAGGGGTCACCGACTTTGCGCAAATGACCAATTTGGGCAAGGAGCTGCGGACAAGCTTGGTGGAGCAGTTTGATCTTTCGCGTCCAGAAATCGTTGAACGACTGGTCTCTACTGATGGCACCAGAAAATATCTGATTCGTTTTGCGCCGGGCGTTGAGGCCGAGGCCGTGTTTATTCCAGGCGTTGGCCGATCCGGTGCTTTGTGCGTTTCATCACAAGTCGGTTGTACTTTGAATTGCACATTTTGTCATACCGGCTCACAGGCATTGGTGCGAAACTTAACAACTGCCGAGATCATTGGACAGTTATTGGTGGCGCGTGACGATCTGGACGAATGAGGACATCGAATGGATCTGTTTGAACTTGCGTGCTTACGCCGAGCATTGCGATTCGTTCAATTTCTATAAGTGATGTGGGCTGCGATTCGACAAGG
>JAKITZ010000100.1 GCA_021647805.1 Robiginitomaculum sp. | reverse complement strand
GGGTACTTGAAAAAAATAGTAACTGTTTATAATAATACACCAAGAAAATGTCTGGAATACAAAACTCCAAACGAAGTATTCTATGGAACCACAACAACCGTTGCACTTCAAACGTGAGTCCACACCCGGACAAGCCGTGTGATGACAGAAAGAGGCGCAGCGCCGTGTGGCGGCGCGTAATGCGATAGCAAAGGCAGCAGCACCCATTAGCCGTCATCACACGGCTTGTCCGGGTGATCCAGCAACACAACCGAACGCCCGCAATTAATAAATCTGATCCCAGAGATCGTTCCAATCGGGATTCTTTTCTTCGATCAAATTTAACTTCCAGCGCCTTGGGTATTTCTTAATTCGCTTTTCACGCTTGATAGCCAGATCGATGGTACTGAACTCTTCGTGCCAAACCAGCATAGTAACGCCGTATTTTTTACTAAACCCGGCCACCAGCTTTTCGCGGGGTTCATAAGTGCGGCGGACAAGGTCATTAGTTACGCCGGTGTATAGGGTTCCGTTTCTTTTGCTGGCAAGAATGTAGACGGAATAGAGACGTTCATTCATCGGCTATACACAAGGCTGGATCACCCGGACAAGCCGTGTGATGGCAGAGGGGTGACCCCATGTGGTGATGGCTGAAGGGCAACAAGAAGATACGACGCATCAAACCAGCAGCAAATAATCGCGCATTCCTCAACAGCGAGACTTTGTTATGCGAGAAAACAGCATTTTGTCTTCCGCAAACAAATCTTCTCCTGCCTGTGCAAAATAAGCGATTATCTCGCTCGGATCGCTAGTGATATAATCACTTTGCGCATCAGCCTGTAACTTACCGGTATCTAAGGCTGCGGAAATTACGTCTGGGTCGATCGGCCTCATCACTAATTGCAAGTTGGAAAGTTCATACCAAAGATAAGTATACAATTCTTTGTCGTCTATTACTTCTTTAATATTAAGAAACGACCCCACACTTGTTGACGAAGAATGCCCGTCCATCGTTTCGATTCTTATCTCATCATTTCTGGAATAAGAAATAGTAACAATCTCAAACGCGCCGCCCTCGCCTCGGCCAAAATGAAAAATTAAATCATCTTCTTGCTCATCACCAATAGAATCAAGCCGCCAAGCGCCGGCAAGACATTTGTCATAAGAGCTGGCCGTTACGGCTGTTAGAGGTTCCTCGAACCTAGGATAACACCCGCCAAGCAATACAAGCAAAAAGACTAGAGCAAACTTACCCATGCAAAGTCCCCTCACCCGGCAGCGATATAATCGTGCATAGCCTGGGTTTGTGCTTCCGCCTCGGTGATTTTATGTTTTACCACATCGCCGATCGAGACCATGCCTAGCAAATTATCACCGTCCATAATAGGCAAGTGCCTTATCCGTCGTTCGGTCATGGTGTTCATTAAATGATCAAGAGTGTCGTCGAGTTTTGCAGTGATCACCTTACGGCTCATACATTCGGAAACCTTTTGCTCTAATGCCGCAGCGCCTTTACGGGCAACATGGCGCGAAACATCGCGTTCGGACAACACACCGCAGATATTACCTTTATCATCACGAACTAATACCGCACCAATACGTTTATCATCCATAAGCTGTGCAGCTTCGATCATTGTGGAGGTGCTCTTTACATCAAAAACTTGTGGGTTTTTCCCGTGTAATATACTATTTGCATTCATAGCTTTCTGCCCCATTGTTATCATCAATCACTTAGTATGCCATGAATCGCGAAGTTTTCCAAATCGTGACAAGCATGTATCCTCGCCAGACGCGCGAAGAGATTTGTAATTTACGGCTATCAGGGGCAATATCCCCGATAGTGTCTTGAAATATGTGGAATTAGCAAATAAATGCAAAAGCCTGAGCAATTAGATCAGACGAATACGCAAAACCAGCGGTTTTCAGGAATAGTTCTTAGCGCCGCAATATTGTTGTTCTCATATATGATACTGAATATTGCAACCATACTGGACTACCCTGATAGCGGCAGCCTCTTGGTTGCTGCCAGCTCCTTACTTCCGCCATTTATTGCCAGCCTGATCGCAGTGCATTTGCAAAAAAGACATCTCGCAAACTGGCTGTGGGCAGGGTTCTTGATTGCAATTCCAATGTTAGGGAACTGGCTTTTGCCATATCTAGAATGGTTGTCGTCGACAATGCTTTGGGGAATTTCGGCAGCTATCGCCTTGGGACTGACGATTATAACCAAATCCAGAATTTGCCTTGTAATCAGCGCCGTGGTTTTGATGATATGGGGCTGGTTCGCCTATATGTCCAACCCGCCGGCAGATTTTTTATGGTCGTATTTATTACTATTAATGCTGGGAATGGCATGGTCAAAGCGTACCGAAAATCAAATAGCCAGCGCATTGTTTGCTATCGCATTGGTTATCTGGACACTGTTTACCGCGCAAGCTGCAATGGTGATACATCCATATATTACAGCACAAGTAACTTGGATAAGCAGTTTATTTTTACTGACCTGCTTGCTGGTATTACACGCCACCAGCAATAAAAAGAAGCCACTAGGTTTTGATGGCTTGATACTGATCATTGCCAGTACCATAGGGCCAGCTTTTACTTTTTATCTATTTTCGGTTGATATAATTTCCATATTAACTACTGCAACGCGTTCTAGTACGGCCAGCTTGCTCTGGGTTTTACTGGCGGCTTTACTGGTTTTGGTTAGCTTAATATCGTTGATTTATGGGAGACTAAAATCGATTGATCGCGCGGGAATCATTACACTTTTATTGTTGATTCTAATTGCTATTTTCGCGCCTATTAGCCCAAGCTTTTTTCCACTTTGGTTAGCTATTACCACGGGAACTCTGTCCATTGCTGGCATTTGGCTAGCCTTGCGAGCATTTGCGGCAAAAAATACGCTTTATGGATTTTGCGGACTTGGCATTTGGGGTGGCAGCGTTCTTTTGGCAACATACAACATAAATGATCAATGGTTACAAATTGCTGTTCTGGCAATTTATTCATTTGCGGCGGTTGGCTTTTATCTGGCAGCAGAGCGGCAGCATCTCAAGAAAAAGCCTAAAGCCTACAAATAACGCCGAAAATATGACCCGGTTGAATTTGCCGCTACAGGGTCAAAAACTCCCCATTAACCATAACAAAGCCTCTAAAACATAACAAATTAATGGTTTTACTGCCTTAATATCTGGCACGCTCGTTGCAGTTACTTTTGTAATGAATTTTGCGGCAAGGAAAACCAGATGAAAAACATCATCACCAGTACCAGCTCAAAAACCAAAACAAGTTTATTACATGCAAGCTCAGTCGCGCTTATGGTTTTTGCCGGTTTTAGCACTTTCAGCTTCGGGGCAAGCGCACAAGTGGTTAGCAATTCAGGGGAATTAAATATCCCCTATGGTCGGAATTACCGCGATGAGAACGCTCCTTACAATCCCGCGACTCGTAATAATGGCAATCGGGTAATAATAAATGGCCGTATCCTGACCAATGGCAGTTCTACCTTGTCCGGAGGCCTAGGCAATGGTTTCTTTGGCAGCCAAACAAGCCAGGGCGGAGCCGGAGCAATCGGCAATCAGTTAAATGTAGTTACCATGGGCAATTGGAACACAGTAATTATCGACAGCACACAAATAAACAACGGCAATCAAACTGTAAATCTAAACGGTGCTACTGATGGCAATATACCGCCGATTGTTGATGATAGCGGTTTTGAGACCGGTGAATTAAACGGGGGGATCAATCTAGATGACTGATAAGCGTAAATTATTATCACATACTCGCATTCCGGCAATTCTTATGGCCGGAGCATTTTTGTTATCGGCTTGTGCCTCACCAACTGCCGGGCGCAACGGACTTTATGCCCAGCCAGCTGGCGGCGCACCGGTCACTGCCAACCCAACCCCCTACTCGGCTGCTTTGTCATGCCTTGGTGGGTATTCGCGTTCTTCGGGGGCTTCAATACCACGGATCGCCGTTGGCCGGATTATTGATTATACTGGCAAGCAAGAAGTTGAAGGCGGCGCGAAAATTACCCAAGGCGCGTCATTGATGGCGATTTCCGCCTTTGCCAAAGCCGGTGTACGTCTGGTTGAACGCTATGACACTTCAGTTTCCGAACTGGAACTGAAATATGCCAATAACAAACTGATTTCTGATGGCGGCTCTGGTTATCGCAAGATCAAAGCCGGATCGGTATCAGGTTCGGACTTTTATGTAGTTGGCGGTATTACCGAGTTAAACTTCAACATCGCCTCATCAGGCGTTGATGCCTATGGCGGTAGTGTGGACGTAAAAGAACCAAAAGGCCTGTTTAAAGCCAGCACCTATGTAATGAATATCGGCCTTGATTTACGTTTGGTTGACACCAAATCATTAGAGGTTGTTGATGTTATTTCCTATCAAAAACAGATCATTGGTTATGAAGTTGGTGCTGGAATATTTGCCTTTTTCAACAACGCCAACATTATTGACATTAATGCCGGCAGCAAAGCCCTAGAGCCAATGCAACTAGCCGTGCGCTCGACTATTGAGCGAGCCGTATTGGAAATGACCGCAAACCTTTATGGTGTTAGCGGGCCAAGTGTCTGTAATTATTCAGACCCGATGGCAACCAATGGCAATACCGGTAATTTCTTCAACGCTTATGATAATTTGGAGTCGAACAATGGCTATACACGCCAAGACCCTAATCGCTGGCATAGCGATCGCGACCGTAATGTCCGCAGCTTCCTACGCGGACGATACAACTGATATTGAAAACATTCAGTTCCTTGACGTTGGCCCGTTTGATTCAACGGTAATCCTTCTTGTTGAAGATGTTGAAACAGTGGCCGGTCAAGCCGGCGTATTGGGCAATACCTTGTCTGTTGATTACACCTTGGGCAATATCAATGTTAGCAATTCACAGACCTTGGACGCATCTGGTTATGCGGAAAGCGTGGTTGATGTAAATATTGCCACCGAGGGGGCTACTTCTACCGCTTATGCTTTTGGCAATAGCGCAACCATTTCCACTTGTTGCGGTAATATAGTTAGCAATTCCACGCAGATAGTTGCTGCCGGAAACCTTATTGGTGCCGAATCCGATCTTAATATTCTAAACTGGGCGATGAACCCGAATTCATCGGCGATTGCCACCGCCAACGCGATAAGCACCACTACGGCCTATGGCGCAGTATTAGACAGCACCATCATCCAAGACAATGAAGCCTCTGTTACTTCCAGATCATTAATTGATGCTGGTGGAGTATTTGCCGATAGCGCAACCGTTGTCTCAACGGCGATTGCCAATACCGGTTTTGCCGGTGGTGGACAAACCACTACAACGGTAAATGTCAATCAAACCAGCAACGGCCCGACGGTTCGCGCCATTGGCGGATTGTATGGCCCATCAGTGGAGGACTCAATCGTTGCAACCATTGCCACCGGTAATAATTTCTCGATCGAGAACTCTTATGGCGTAGTGCGATCAGACGTTACACAGGAAAATTCGGCCTATATTAACGCGCAAACCGATGTCGATATGGGTATTTGGGGTAATTATAATTCCGCCAGTGCTTATGCTGTCGCCAATTCCAATTTAGTCTCAAATATCGGTGATGATATATTTGTCGATAATGTCCAGCTAAACACCGGCGATGTGGAAGCCTTGGCCGAATTTGCCAGCTCTGGTGCCGGCGGCGTTGGTTATAGCCCGGTACAAGTGGTCAGCTCTGCTGCCTTTGGTAATGCAGTTTCTGGCTATGTCTGTTCGGTATGTGAAGGCGCTATTACTGCTAATAATAATCAAACAAATTCAGCCAGCATTACCTCGACCACCAATATAACAGCCAGCAATGGCGGCAATGTAATTGGAACCGCCACCGCCATTGGTAATTCCGCAACTTTTCATAGTAATACTGGGAATTAGAGCATTTCCCAGTAAAAGTGGGTGCCGGTTTTGCGGTAAGGAAATGCGACCACTAAAGATTTAGCATTTCCCAGTAAAAGTGGGTGCCGGTTTTGCGGTAAGGAAATGCGACCTTACCACGTTCGTCATCACACGGCTTGTCCGGGTGACCCAGTTTTCTTAATTACGATTCTTTAAGCCCCCTCAACCCAACCTTTTTGTTGTCCTACCACTTCGCTACTTGAGGACTCTCCCCAGCGGGAAGAAGGAGCCCGCCCGTGATGTTTTTGGTGTTTCTCCGCGAGACAACTCCAGCCCTTTGGGCTGGCAAGCGCGACTGCGTGCCGGCAATCGTTTGCCGCACGTCGTAGGCGGTGCTTTAGCACTTCGCCGCGAGACAAAAGACAAGTGCAAACAAGGGTCTCATTTGCGCTACTTCTTACCCCTCATTTTGCACTCATTGGCAAAGACGGTATCTTACCTAAGGCTTAATTGCCAAAGAATTAGCACTTAATTGCACTTGTTTGCACTGAAAGAGCGGGGATAAGTTTCAAGCATGCTCGCAATGTCCGCTCTTGCTATAATGGTCTTGCAGCAGGTCATAAGCCATCTGTTTGCGGCTGTTTGACATTGTGAATACGCGATAAACTCAATGAAACGTGGATATTGGTGAAAGATAACACGAGTGGTTGCGGCAAAAGGAATTGCTTCCTGCCGAGCCTATTTTACTTTTATCCGCTGTGGAAAACCTGTAAAATTGCCAATGTTTTTTACTGTTAGCGCAATTTGACCGAAATCATCAAGTTTTGGCCATTATTATGCCGAAATTATTTGTCTTGATGAGTTGCTAGAAAATCCATTTTAGAGGTTTCACATGACTTTGAAAACTATTGCCTTAGCATTTGTCCTTATCGCCTTGCCGGCAACTACTTTGGCTGATGATTTTGGCCAAGAGTTATCTGTTGCTGCGATTGAACGCACCAAACAAAACGTGCGTTATGATGGCCGGTATATCTCTATTGCTTACCCGAATGGCGATGTGCCAGCAAATATCGGCGTTTGTACAGATGTGGTGATCCGATCTTATCGAGCGGTAGGCCATGATCTGCAAAAACTGGTGCATGAAGATATGAAAGCAAACTTTCAAGCTTATCCAAACATCTGGGGGCTAACCAGAACTGATCGCAATATTGATCATCGCAGAGTGCCAAATTTACGGGTGTTCTTTACCCGCCACGGCCAATCCTTAACCATTGGCGAAAACGCATCAGATGCATATTTGCCCGGCGATCTGGTTAGCTGGAAAATAGGCGGCAGGTTAGCTCATATCGGAGTGGTGACCAACAAATTCGCCAATGATGGCAAAACTCTGCTTGTCTCTCACAACATGGGCAGCGGTCCACAATTAGAAAACGTGTTATTTGCTTGGCCTATGACCGGCCATTACCGCTTTAACCCGACAGCTTCTTCAACCGCCGCCAACACCACCGGACAGAACTAATGTACGGCGGGTTTTAGAGCTTGAGGAAGAGCTGGAACCTACCTGTCTGGTTCTGGTTTCAATACGGGTTTTGGTGATCTGTTCGGTGTATTGCTCTTCGCGGGAAATTCGTACTATTTTTATGCCAGCTCCAAATTTGCGTAACAATGAACGTTCATTACAGCTACGGCGCGTAGTTTGCGCAGCGCAACTAAGTTTACCGCCAGCTTGATGCAACAGGGCTTCGCCCTTGGCACAAGCAATCGTCGTACCGTTATTGAACTGGCCAGAGCCGTTTTCATAAAGACCCAATGTCACCTGCATCCAAGTTCCAGCCATGCAACGAAACAACTCGCCGGAAAAATTAGAATCAACCTGCTCATTTGGGTCGAGCCTAGATGACGGATGAGGAGTATTGCTATCGTCCATGCAAACTGCCTGTAATACATAAAGGTGTTCAGTCCATCTAGAACGAGTTATCGCTTCGGTATATGGCACTTCGATTTGTTCGGTGATCAATTTGCTTTCCATCTCGCCCTCGATAAGCAAATTATCAATTACCGTTGATATTTGTCCGCCGCCGATTATTCCGCCGCCACCGCCGCCAAAGAACAATGAACGCCCATTAAACTGATTTTGAAAAAAATAACCCTGACTATTAAACTGATTATTATTTCCACCTTTATTTATATTAGTAGTGGTTGTGGAAATATTTATATTTGGCCCTTGGATCTGATAACCGGGAACTCTGATTGTGTGGGTGTTCTTTTGCTTGCAGCATTTCTCTTCGCCAGCCTTGGCTCCGGTAGTGTTTCCGATGAACAAAACACCGAAAAACAACGATATTGCCAATATTAGTTTTATGATATTTGCCATGTTCTTCATCTTTTCTGTGCTTATCAGCAATCATTGCCAGCTAAAGCCAAGCAAGAAACGCGCCGCTATGGTCAAGGCTTATCTTCGGTGATTGCCGCAATAAAACCGAACGCATAATAATTAGTGCTCGTGCCATTTGGTGTTAATTACTGTTAAATATCAAATAGTTATGTTATTTGAAAATTAAAAAAATTACACAAAAATCTATCGCTAATTTTATTGAAACATTGGATGTTGATAATGCGATTAAAACAGAATTAAAAGCAATTACACCAAATAATTATACAGGAATATGAAAAAATCAATCGTTTTTTGCCTACTTATAAGTCTATTATCTTGTGATACTACTGAAAAACTAGATGTTAAAAGTTTTAGAACTGG
>JAKITZ010000099.1 GCA_021647805.1 Robiginitomaculum sp. | reverse complement strand
GATCACCTTGTTAAGGGGGAGCTGACGGCGGGTCATGCTCGGGCATTGTTATCTGCAAAGGATGCTTCTGCCTTGGCTAGGCGGGTGATTGAGGCGGGCTTAAGTGTTCGTCAAACCGAAAAGCTGGTTCGTGATAGTCTGGGGGCTCCGGAAACAAAAAGCCAAAAAAGGAAAGGCAAGCAAACTAAAGATCCAGATACTCGCGCCCTAGAGGCGCAGCTAAGCGACGCGCTTGGGTTAGTGGTTGAGGTTGAACAAAAAACCGCGGCAAAAGGGGTTTTGCACCTTGAATACCAAACATTAGAACAACTCGATGATTTGTGCCGACGCTTGAACTCTATTTAGATATCAAGAGTTTAGGGAAGATATTGCTAATAAAAAACGGCTAATAATGCTATTATCAACCCCAGAGGAAGACTTCAATGCTCGTTCGGTTTCAATGGCGTTATTAAGGGCGATCTCGAGTTTGGCTAATGGCCAATTATGACAATGTTTTGTAAATAAAGCTCTGTGCATTATAAAAACCGGCGGGCGCAACTTAGACATAGCCGCACTAAATGGCACTCCTGATTTTGTTGTGCCCATAACGTTATGCATGCGATGTAAATAACGATAAAGCGCCCGAACAATCATTACTGGATTTTGACCGCTGGCCAAGGCTCGCAACAAAATATGATCTGCATCGACTCTTCGACCTTCGACGCACGCAAATATCAATTTATCTAAAGAGTTGTCACCAGCATCAGAAATTATAGCTTGTATATCTGAGGTTTGAATTTGTGTTTTTGGTTTATCGGCAACAAAGCAAAGCAGCTTTTCTAGTTCAAGAGTTAATACTCTTCGATCAGGGGGAATAGAGGCAACAAGAAAATTTAAAGCTTCTGGTTCAATTGAGTGTCCGGCGCCAGAAATTGCCTGTTTGCATTTTTTTATTACATCTTGTGGGCTGTCCGGGTAACAAGCCATGCTGGCTGCGCTTGAGTTGGCCGCCTCAATTGTTTTTCTAAGCGTGTTTGTTGGTGACAGTGTGCCTGCTTCAATTACCAGTTTTGCCACCGGAGGAGAGTTTTTTGAAAAAGCTTTAAACGCAGTAATAACGGCTTTGTTGTCACTGATATCTGGCTGTTTTAGATGAATTACTCTTGATCCGCCGGTTAATGTGTAGGCGGACATTTCATCAACAAGGCTGTAACCTTCTTTGGTTAATTGCCCGGTTGTAAATATAGTTGTAGAAAAATCATCTTCTAACCCGTTCAGCCATGCTTGTTTAACTTCAGCAACTCTTTCAGATACTTGGCCGCTATCAACTCCATAAACAAGAATTATAAAAATAGTAGGGTCTGGTTTATTTATAAACCCTTCAAAACCTGCCGAATTAAACTTCACGTGTTTTTGTCAGCACGTAAAAAATAATGCCCAAGTTGGTCAAGAATCGTATCTGCAAGAATGGAAATAGCGCGATTTTCAGCATCAGTTTCAGCTACTTGCGAAGCGTAAGGGCTAGTACCAGAATCAAAAGAGGTGGTGCTGGTAGATGTTTTACTGGTCAAGGTTTTCCCGTTCTCATCAAGCAGGCTCCAGTTTGCTGTCATTTGCACCTGAAATCTCGTTGCAACATTATCAACTTGAATGCCAAAGCCGCGTCTAGCAGGCGTTAACTTCACCTGTAGCTGGTATTTTCCGCTTTCACCGCTGGTTATGCCGCCTCGCTCTAAAATCTCTTGTGTAAAAACAAAACCTTCTCGTCCTGATATTGGGTTTATTTGAACTTCGCTAAAAGCAATGCGGGCGGCGCTTTTTTCAGCATAAATCGGCGTAAAGCCAGCACAAGATACAAGCATGGATAAAAAAAACAAAAAAAACGGTAATAAAAATCTTTTCATATTACTTCGCCACAATATTTATAATTCTATCAGGAACAACAATCACTTTTACTACGTTAAGGCCGGACAAAGACTTAATTATATCCGGGTCGTTTAAAGCATGTTCTTGTAACACACCTTTATCAAGCCCGAAAGCTACAGATAATTGGCTCCGCCGCTTACCATTAATCTGAACTGGAATTATTAAAGTTTTTTCTTCTAACCATTTTTCATCGAACTCTGGCCAGCTTGTCATAACAACCAGCTGTTTACAACCAAGGGCTTCCCAACAGCTTTCGGCTAAATGCGGAGCAAAGGGGGCCAACAATAAAACCAAAGACTTTGTGGCAAACCGACGCGCAGCAATTTGTTCAGGGTCTTTGTCGGTAGACTTTTTAATATCATTTAATAAAGAATATAATCTAGCGACCGCTCTGTTAAACCCAAGATCCTCTATGTCTTGTGAAATAAGCTTAATGGTTTTGTGTGTTGTTTTTATAAGGTTTTTTGAGATATCTGTTATTTCTTGGTCTGGAAAAACAGGGTCTTTGGAAACTCGCAATACTTCGGCCCAAACCCGTGATACAAAACGCGCTGCGCCCTCTAGCCCAGATTCTGTCCACTGAACATCTCTATCAGGTGGAGAATCAGACAAAACGAACCATCTGGCAACATCAGCGCCATACTTCTCAATAATTACTGCAGGATCAACGGTGTTTAATTTAGACTTAGACATTTTCTCAATAGCGCCGACTGTAACAGGTCTGCCCGCTTTGGTGGTTAACCCGGTCTCGGAGCGAAGCACATTTACAGGTTCTACCCAATTGCCATCTGGGTCTTTATAGGTTTCATGGGTAACCATTCCTTGAGTGAACAGTCCATCAAACGGCTCATCGGCTTTTATTTCAAGCAGGCCGCAATCTTTGAGGGCTCGGGTAAAAAACCTAGCATATAAAAGGTGCATAACCGCGTGCTCTACTCCGCCAATATATTGATCGACTGGCAACCAGGCATTTGCTGCTCCCGAATCGACAGGGTCTTTGGCTTGTGGAGAGCAAAACCGTGCAAAATACCATGAGCTATCAACAAATGTATCAAGTGTATCGGTTTCGCGAACGGCCTTTTGATTGCATTTTGGGCAAGAAGTGTGTTTCCAGTCAGGGTGGTGGTCAAGGGGGTTTCCTGGCGTTTCGAATGAGACCTCATCTGGCAACAAAACCGGAAGGCCTGCTGAGGGAACGGCAACTATTCCACAATCATGACAGTGGATAATAGGAATTGGACAACCCCAATACCTTTGGCGGGATGCGCCCCAATCACGTAAGCGATATTGTGTTGTTGTTTCGCCAACACCAAGTTCTTTAAGTTTTAAAAGCGCGACTTTAATTGCTTCTTCGACGTTCAAACCATTTAGAAAGCTGGAATTAAATAAAGTTCCTGTTCCGGTCCACGCTTTGTTGGTAATTTGGTATTGGTCGGCGCTTTCGCCTTCTGGCAATACAACAGGTAAGACAGAAAGGTTATATTTTTTGGCAAAATCTAAATCTCTTTGATCTCCAGCGGGGCAGCCGAAAATTGCACCTGTTCCATAACCCATCAATACAAAGTTGGCGATCCAAACCCGAAGGGTTTTGGTTTTATCAAACGGGTGAGCAACTGTTAGACCGGTGTCAATTCCTGATTTCTCAGCACGCTCTATGGTTTCTTCCGACGTACCTAATTGCACGCATTTGCGTATAAAGGCGTCAATTTTTGGATTATTTTTAGCTAATTCAGAAGATAAAGGGTGTTCTGGTGAAAGGGCTACAAAACTGGCACCAAATAAAGTGTCTGGACGGGTAGTAAATACGTCTATGTTTTGTTGTTTTTGGCGAGTGTTTGTTATTGTAAAGCAGACCTTTGCACCGTGAGATTTACCGATCCAGTTGGTTTGCATGGTTTTTACTTTTTCCGGCCAATTATCTAGTGTTGAAAGGCCGTCCAATAAGTCTGTCGAGTACTTGGTAATTCTAAAAAACCATTGATTAAGCTGCCTTGTTTCCACTAATGCACCTGATCGCCAACCGCGCCCATCAACGACTTGCTCGTTGGCTAATACCGAGTTTTCCACCGGATCCCAGTTAACGCGGGAGCTTTTGCGGTAAACAAGGTCATTTTCAAGGAATTTTAGGAATATTTTTTGCTGCTGCGCGTAATATTCCGGGTCACAAGTGGCAAACTCCCGGCTCCAGTCCAAAGAAAAACCTAGGGATTTTAACTGTTCGCGCATTGCAGAGATGTTTTTATACGTCCATGATTTTGGTTGCGTATTGTGTTTTATTGCCGCGTTTTCTGCTGGAAGGCCAAACGCATCCCAGCCCATTGGGTGTAAAACAGCATAACCATTAGCGCGTTTGTATCGGGCAACAACATCGCCTAGGGCATAGTTGCGCACATGACCCATATGTAATCGCCCAGATGGATAGGGAAACATTTCAAGGATGTAGGCTTTTTTTTGTCCGGGCTTGGGTGCTTTAGCTATGAAACATTCGTTTTTTTCCCAAGCGTCTTGCCATTTTTTTTCAATAGACAGGTGTGGATATTGGGTCATGTGACAGCCTGTGGTTCTGGCCGACTGTTACTTTCGTCGGGATCGAGTTGGCAGTGCTTGTATAGTGTTGTTTTAGCGTAGCGTGCGAATTCTAAGCTCTCTTGCACGAGACAAAATCGAGTTTTCGATCTGAATCTCTGTATCCGGGTCGACGCCAGAGGTGATCCAGTTTCCACTCTCATCTTTAGTTTGTTTAAAAACCGAAACCTTTAGTCCATCAGCACGAAGCCGGGTATCAAGAATATAAACCGTAGCTTTAAAGCGTTCATTTGGCGCAGTATTACTAGAGTGCCAGCCTGTTATAATAACACCACCATACGGGTCTGCAGAATCCAGCGGCATAAAATCAAGGGTTTCAAGCGAGGCGCGCCACAAAAAGCTGTTTACTCCGATACCCGCGACCTCTGTAGGTTTACCAGAGCCAGCAAATGGATTTGGCACACTGTTGAGTACTTGGCCGGTTTGAGCGCAAGATGTTAGTGCCAAAGATGTAATGACCAGGAAAACAAAACCAAACTTAGATGACATTTTCACCAATACTCCAATAATAATGGGCGTGTGTAATAAGTAATTATATAATACATTCAACAAGGTCGCTTATAACACGTTGTTTTCTGATGCCTAGGGTCAAGATACATGTTTTTGAGAAAGTTCAGGATATGACGGTGACAGTCAAAACCTTATTTGCATTGTGAAGCACAAGGCTCTTGAATTTATAAAGGGCTGTCCGTTGCCTTAAGGCAACATTAAAAATGAGTCTTGGTTATGACCTGTACCGGTGCTTGACCCTGAACTTGTCGTGGTACAGAAAACTATCAACGGCGACCGGGGGAAGGGGCCGAATGCGTCCGGTTACGGGAAGGTGTTAAGCTGAACTTTGGCTAATTTACACTTCCGTAGCCGGCGCGTGTTATATTTGAAGGTTTATTGTGAACGGTTTTAGTCCAGAGTAGTTTAACCGGTTGGGGTTGTTAATAATTAACAAAAGAAAACTTTGACTCCTGTTGGATTTTGGTAACATGTTTATAGTAGAGTGTTTTTAATTTCGTGACTGACATAATCAGTTAAGACTGGTGGTGCAGAAAACTAAGGAGATTGTCGCGTGAAAACGTTGCGGCAAATTTTAGCAATAGCGAGTATTTGGCTCGCAGCCGGCACGTTGGCTTTGGCAACTGAGCCGGAGCCGGTAAAAGACGTGCTGCCGGCTACTAGTGCTGAACTTCCTTGGTATCGTTCATTTACATTACGCAGTTCCGAGGTTGAAGACGGTGCTTTTATGCGACTTAAAAAACCAGATCTGGAGTTTCGCGCAGGTAATCAGTGGGGCCTTTCTGTTGGTATGAACGAGCAAGACCCATTATTAGAGTCTAAAGATCGGATGAGTGCCGGGGCATTTTACGAGTTCTCACCAAGGTTTAGACTGGGTGGCGAATTAAGCTTTGTTGCTCCAGGAGAGTTACGTATATCAACCCCTCAAGATAGCGTTTTGCCTGTTAGTCCGATTGATGAGCAGCCGCGGGTTCGAATTGAATCATCAATTAAATTTTAATTGTCGCCTTAAACGCTCCCGACACTACAGCCACTCCATGACATGCTGTCTTTAGTTTTTGCACATTAGTTTCATTGATCCCACCCAAGGCAATCACTGGTGCGTCTATTTTTTTTACAAAAACCCGGAAAGGGCAATTTTCCAACGGAGCGCTTGCGCTGGTGCTTGATGAGGGAAAAACACAAGAAACAATTACAGCCATTGCGCCATTTTTAACCGCCTGCCTTCCAGCAGAAACGCTGTGAGCGGCACAGGTGATAAGGCTAAATTGATATTTTGCTCGAATTGCCGGTAATTGTTTTATCATTGCCTGCGGCAAATGAACCCCATCAGCACCAACTATTCGCGCTAATTTAGGGTCGGCGCCAATTAACAGTTTTGCTTTTTGTTGATGGCAAAGGCGTTTTAATTCCAGAGCTATTTTTCTGCGATTAGGTTCAGAAAAATGACGATACACTAACACGCTTCTGGCCGGCAAGTTTTGGGCTAGCTCAAATAAGTCCGGGCTACGCTTTGGGTCGGTAAATACAAACAGGCGTGGATATTTCGATGCGAGATTCTGATTAACAAAGTTTGGTTTTGAAACCGTGCTTGCGATGTTTGCTAGCGGCGTATATTGATTACAAATCATGATAGAAAACTTGTCTTACATTTCTGACCGACGCAAGCAAATTTCCCAGCGCATAGAGTTTGCAGCAAAAAGCGTTGGTCGTGACCCAAAAAGCATTTGCCTTATTGCTGTTTCGAAAAGGCAGAAGGAAGAGCGCATTGATGCTCTGTGGTTGTCGGGTCACAAATTGTATGGCGAAAACCTAGTGGATGAAGCAGAGCGGCGCTGGCAAGACAAAAGAGCGGATAACCCGGAATTACAGCTTCATCTTATTGGTCACTTACAAAGCAATAAGGCTGAGCGGGCGGTTGCTTTGTTTGATGTGATAGAAACACTAGATAGCTTAAGGTTGGCTAAAAAGCTTAATGCGGCTATGAAAAAGCTGAACCGATGGCCACGGGTTTTGGTACAAGTGAACACTGGGGAAGAGCCGCAAAAGTTTGGAATTTTACCAAATGAACTTGATGGATTTCTTGAAAAAACAAGAGAAGAAACCGATTTAAACATTTCTGGCCTAATGTGCATACCGCCAAAAAACGACGAGGCCGGCCTGCACTTTGCTTTATTGGCAAAACTAGCCAAGCAACAAAGCCTTGAAAAACTTTCTATGGGAATGAGCAAGGACTTTGAAACAGCAATACAGTTTGGCGCAACATCGGTTCGAATTGGCTCGGCTTTGTTTGGAGATAGAAAAGCCTAAAGACGGTATTTATTATAAACTAACAATAGCGTCATGTAGTGATTGTAAAAACCTGGATCGATCGGCTGCAGTAAACGCGGCAGGTCCGCCAATGTTTTCACTGCCAATTCCGGCGCGTAAATCATTCATTATTGCCCGTGTGGCGACAATAGAGCCGATATTATCGGCTGTGAAAAACTTACCATTAGAATTAAGCACAATTGCTTTGGCCTTTAAGCACCGCTCAGCCAATAATATGTCGGCGGTTATGACGATAGCTTTAGCATTTGCATTTTCGGCTATATAATCATCGGCAGCATCGAATTTATCGCAAACCACAACCTGTTTGATCAAAGAGTGCTTGGGTATTCTTAAAAAACTATTGCTGACCACAAGAACGATTTTGTTATGGCGTTTGGCAATTTTGAAAACTTCTTCGCGAACCGGACAAGCATCGGCATCGATCATTATGCTTATGGGTGGCAATTGGTTTTCTGGCATTTATGTCAGCGCCTTCTATTAGCTTTGGGCAAGTCAGAATAACTGTAATAGCAATTACTTACACCTTCCTGCGACCCGTTCAAAAGGCCTTTTGGTCTTAATTCAAAATAAATTATTTGTTGACCCAGTTTGGTTTCGGGCTGGACAGTTGCGCTTCAATCAAAGCACGGTGTTTGGCGGCGTTCTCCGCCATGCGGGTAGCGCGTTTTTCAAACTCTGGGGTGCCGCGCATCGGCTCAAACGGCGGGGTAGTCAGAAGGACTGTGTCTGAAAAGTCTAAGTCTAAAAACCGGTCAAGCCAGGTATAGGCCGCGTCTTTATCGCCTTTGATCATTTGCAAAATTATGCCGGGCCGTAAATCTGTGCGTAAATTTTTGTCTGCCCCCGTCTTCGCTTGTCCCGCCTTGCCTTCCCCCAAATAGGTTTCCAATTTTCTGATCAGTATATCGGCGTCCCGGTCGCCGTTTTTTTGCAAGACAAAAGCAAAAGTGGCATAGAAACCGGCGCTGCTCGGTCTTACGGCTTGCTCCAATATATTGAAATCCGTTACAAATTTGCGCATATGGGGATAGGCGCCCTTTACATCACCGGTTACATATAAAACATAGCCAAGGTTATGGCCAATCCAATTACTCTGCAAACTGTCTGCTTGTAGAGTGTCCCTTACCAGTTTCAAGCTCTGCTGTTTTTGTCCCGACATCCACAAAGCGGTCATCCGGTCAGCCAACTGACTGGATACGGCAGGCACCTCGCCGTACAGGCCAACACCCATATATATATTGGCCAGTGAATTTTGCATACTGACCTGTTCAGGGTTAAGGGCCAGCGCATCTTTATACAGGCTATGGGCGACGGCCACTTCGCCTTC
>JAKITZ010000098.1 GCA_021647805.1 Robiginitomaculum sp. | reverse complement strand
TCGTTCAGTTGTCAAGCCTTGTAAGTCCACCTTTTCGGTAAATGTTCCCGTCCTTCCCGCGTAAATACCGGTTCCGCCGACGATGATACCTCTACCCGACGGATGCGGGCCAAAGGAAGTATTAGCGGGAATGGAGCCTTCCCAGTTTTCCCCCGAAGCCACATGAGCAAAGGCCTGCATATGCTCCATTGCTATACGTTCATCATGATAAATATAAAGCGTTCCTTGCGGCGTAGTGATTGTCCAGTCTGCTTTCCAACTCATACCGGGGCGCGGGCCGTTCACATCGGGAAAGAGTTCAAGCTGGCTAGCCATGCCGACAAAATTACCGTCCTTATCACGAACACGGGCGCTCACGGCTAACATATTGCCGAGAGAACTACCTTCAAGGCTAGTAATGGTTTCGGGTACGCGCGCCGATCCATTGGCAAACCCGTGGGTTAGCGAGATGATATCCTGTGGTATATTAATAGTAAATTCTATGAAATCCGTTGGTGCGGCGGGCGGTAGCGGTTCAGAACGATTTAGCCATAACGTGCCACTTAGAACCAAAACCAGGCCCAGAAACAACAATGCCAAAGATTTTTTCATCTTGTTCCCTAACTACGTAAAGCCGCGCCGATATACCTAGCCGCATCTTCAAGTGCCTGACAAGCGTCTGGCGACAAAGCAGTCATTGAACAAAACCCATGCGTCATGGCTGGATAGTGTTTATGGGTAGATGCAACGCCAGAAGCACCAAGTGCTAGGGCATAGTCAAAACCGTCATCTTGCAAAGCATCATGTCCAGCAGTGATAATATAAGCCGGCGCGGCACCTTTATGATCTTCGGCCAATAACGGCCACAGACGCGGATCCTCAGAGGTAAACGCATCTTTACCAGCATAAGAAGTAATAAAGAACTTCATATCAGCTTCGTCTAAAGCATAACCATCGCCGAATTGATCGTGCGATTGCGCCCGCCCAAATGGTTGCAGTGCTGGATAAATCAATAATTGTAATGCTGGTTCACCCAACGGATCGCCTCTTAACGATAGAGCTATTGATGCAGTAATATTGCCGCCGGCACTATCGCCGCCGACCGCAATACGGGTTTTGTCCACGCCAAGTTCGTCAGCATGATCACAAAGCCAGTGAAATGCAGCCTTTGCATCATCGATCGCTGCTGGGAAAACATGTTCCGGTGCTAAACGGTAATCCACCGCTAGCACTGGGATATTTGCGGTTTCACAAATCCTGCGACATGGGCGATCATGACTATCTAGCCCGCCCATCACCCAGCCGCCGCCATGGTAAAACACCATGGCCGGACTATTGGCTTCAACGCCTTTGGGGATATACAGACGCGCCTTAATCGCACCAGCACCGCCTGTAATTTCCAAATCACGAACCTCACCAACGTCTACCGCCGGCAGATCAACCATATCAGGAAAAGCATCAAGCATTGCCCGAGAGTTTTCCAAACCGACAGCCTCGAAACCTACTTGCTCGGCTGCATAGAACATGTTCAGAAACTGAACCATGCCCGGGTCAACTTTTGAATAATCCGCCATTTTAAACTCCATTGTGCATTAGAATTTAAACTTTGTGGCAATTCCCCATTCTGCTGGCAAGCCATAAGAACCTTCAACAGTACCAAAACTGTCTAAAGTGGTCAGCCCGCTTTGCAAATACAACTCATTGGTTATGTTGGTACCGTAAACGGCGACTTCCCAGTTTGCATTTTGCGGACGCAAGGTCATTCTGGCACTTAGCAAGCCATAACCATCTTGAATAAGAGCGGCTGTGTTTGCAGGATCAAGTGCTTGCGAGCTTTGGTAGGAGTAGTCGCCGCGCACTGTGAGGTCAAAATTATCGGCAACATCAAACACATATTCACCGCCAAATGAGAACGTCAAATCAGGTGTCCGTGCCAGCAACAAGTTAGTAGTTACTGTAGCACCAGGGTTTAAAGTATCATATCTGGCGTCAAGAATACCAAGAGTTGCGTCAATAGTAAAATTATCGGAAACCATCGCTCGAAGTTCGGCTTCAAAACCAGTGATTTTTGCAGTACCGGCATTTTCTGTTACCAACAACAAATTACCAAAAGCATCAGCCCGAACCGAAGTTAGCTGCATGTCCTTATAATCGTACAGGAATGCCGCCATACTTAACAGAACGCGGCGATCAGCAAAACTGGTTTTTACACCAGCTTCATACGACCAGACAAATTCTGGATCATAACTATCAACCGCACCTTGGCTTGTTGGGCGGCCATTAAAGCCACCGCTTTTAAAGCCGCGTGATGCGGAGGTATAAAGCAAGGTGTTATCATTAGCCTGAAAATCAATACTAAATTTCGGTGACCAAGCTTTCCAGCTATCATTCAATGTAGTTGGAGCAATAATCGCTACGCCAGAGTTTACCCGACTGTGATCAAGGAAATATTCCTTACTTTCATCAGAGTACCGCAACCCGGCAGTAAAGTTTAATTGATCAGTTAAGGCAAATGTACCACTGCCAAACACGGCGTAGCTATCAACTCTGACTTTATTGTAGATGTCAAAATCCAAATCCAAACCGGAATTAAACGGGTTACCTGCGCCACCAGCACAAACATTAGGTGGAAACGGCCCTGGGCAAACTGAACCTGGAACCAATGGCAGGATTGCGCCGGGTAAAGCTTCCAATGCATCATACAGCCCCGATGCCAAACGCACATCATTGGTGTCTTTGGCCAGCTCGTTGAAGTAATATACCCCGCCGACCCAATTAAAACGGTCATCAAAGCTATTGCCTGCTAGCTGTAATTCTTGCGAATATTGCTGTTGTACAACACTGTTTCTGGTTTCAACATATTGATTGGCAGTTCCATCGCCATCACGACCAAACTCGGCATTTAGCGTGCGAACCGAACTTATCGACTTTAACACCGCACCACCAAGATCGTATTCCATAGTAAAGCCAACACCGAAAACTTCATTGTCATCAATATTTGGCCCGGTGGAGTTACTTTCCCGTGGATTGGTGTTCACAGCAGATGGTGGATTACCCGGGCCTCCAACAAAAATTCCCCACAATGTAGCCAATGGCGCTGTTGGCTCAAATTGCAAAACAGCTGTCTCGGCTGTAGTGCCATTACGGTTACTGTAATCGATTGCCAGATCAGCCGTAAATTGATCACTTGGTGCCCACTCAAACATGGCACGAGCAGCAAATGTACGTTCATCACCTTCGCGCTCACCAGTCAGCACCCGATCAGTATAACCATCTTTGGTTTTATAAAGCGCAGAAAATCTCGAGTTCAGGTTCTCGGAAAGAGGCGCATCAATCATTGCTCGTGCTTCGTAATAATTATTTTTGCCAGCCCGCAGCTCTAGCTTGCCGCCACCATCGGGGTTTGGCTTGGCGGAAATATAGCTAATTGCACCGCCAATAGTGTTTTTGCCAAACAATGTACCTTGTGGCCCGCGCAACACTTCAACTCGCTCAAGATCCAAAAGATCCATGATAGAAGCAGTGGCTCTGGCGTAATATACACCGTCAATATAAATACCAACACCGGGGTCAGTTGTAATTAAAAAGTCACTTTGCCCAATACCGCGCAAGAACACATTTGAAGTGCTGCCACTACCGCCGGCTCCGCCATTACTGCTAATACTCAAGTTTGGAACAAACCGTGCGACATCAACAATATTCACAATTCCCTTGGCTTCCATTGTATCACCGGTAAACGCCGAGATAGCTATTGGAGTTGTTTCGACGCTTTCTTCGCGCTTACGAGCTGTAACTACAATTTCATCAAAGCCCGAAGACGCTCCCTCATCTGATTGCGCCATTGCCGCTCCGGATAACACCCCCGCCCCGGTTAATGACATTGTCGCTATGACAGCTGCTGAAGATAATAGAGATGTGATACGTTTTGATGGCGCTTCATTGCGCTTGGTGATAAAAGTCATGACTTCCCCTTTTGGTAATATTAAAACTCTACCTGCGTCAATTTGACCCGATCAGAAACGTTTAGCCAATAGCGTAAACTACTCATTTCCGTTTTGATAAGTAATAATTCACATTAAATACTTGCAATTTGTGGTAAAAAAATCGCCGATATAGGGGGTTCTCGTCATTCCTATTAGCGGCAAGATATTGCAGGTTGTGTTTTGAGTTAACTGCTAAAAATAACAAAAGGGGAAATACTTATGTCCACTATTCAATTAAAGAAAAGCGATGCCATGACCGTAAAATCGGTCAAACCAAGAGGTTCAGTCTTTTTCGATACTAATGCTTTGAAATGGTTACCTTGGGTTATTGAGGGCACTTGGTTCAAATTGCTTAATGTCGATATGAAAACTGGTGGCTATACTATGATTTTGAAGGTTGAGCCGGATAATGACGCGCCGGTCCATGGCCATGTAGGTGCTGTTGAGGGTCTTATCTTGGAGGGTGAATTTGGTTATGATGATGATCGCGGCCCTGGAATGCACTATGTTTGGGAGCCTGCCGGAGCTATCCATCAACCTGATAGTCCGGGTGGATTTACCATGTTTGCGGTGATGCACGGGCCGTTATTGGGTTATAATGATGATGGTAGTATTGCTGCTGTTGTTGATGGTAAAATGATGTACCAAATGGCAAAAGACGGTGGTGGCGCCGATCACCTTACCGTTGATTTTCCAGACATCGACTAGGATCAGGAGCTAAATTGAGCAATCAAAGTCACGTAATAGGTTCCATTGATACTGATTTGTATCAAGGAACCATCGGTGATGCTTTGCATCGGGCGGCAATATTGTGGCCCGATGGCGAAGCTTTAATATCCAAACATCAAAGTTTAAGGCTAAGTTTTGCGGAACTTCTTGTGCAATCACAAAATTTTGCACTGGGATTATTGGAATTAGGACTAAAGCCCGGCGATCGGATTGGTATTTGGGCGCCGAATTGTGCCGAGTGGGTAATTACACAGTTTGCTACATCTTTGGCCGGAATGATTTTGGTCAATATCAATCCAGACTATCGACCACGGGAATTAAAGTTTGCTTTGGAAAAAGTAGGCTGTAAAGCACTGGTTTTAGCTAACAAGTCAGAACACGCTAATTATGTGCAAATGGTCGATGACTTAAAAACCCAAGGTGATCTTGCTTGTCTTGAGCATTTGATCCTTATCAGCGAACAACAGCAAAAGAATTATCACAATTTTGCCAGTGTTATGCAAAATGGGCAAAGCAAAAACCCACAGCGGTTAGATGAAATACAAAAAACCTTACAAGCTAATGATCCAATAAACATCCAGTTTACCAGCGGCACCACCGGCGCACCAAAAGGAGCAACGCTCAGCCACAAAAACATATTGAATAATGCTATGTTTACTGGACTGACGCAGAATTTTGGCTCGGCTGATAAATTATGTGTTCCAGTACCACTATACCATTGTTTTGGCATGGTCATGGGGATATTAGCCGGCGTGTTGCACGGAACCTGCATTGTACTTGCTTCGGAAAAATTTAATCCGGCAGCGGTGTTAGAGGCAATACAACAAGAAAAATGCACCGGGGTTTATGGCGTTCCAACCATGTTTATCGCCATGCTTGATCACCCTGATTTTGATGGGTTTGACCTGACCTCATTACGCACCGGAGTTATGGCCGGTGCGCCATGTCCTATTGAGGTAATGAAGCGGGTAATTGCTGACATGAATATGAGCGAGGTAACTATTGGCTACGGCATGACCGAGACCTCGCCGATTAGTTTTCAAACCTCAAAAGACGATCCATTGGATAAACGGGTATCCACTGTTGGTCGCATTCACCCGCATGTGGAAGTTAAAATCATTGACGAGAAGGGCAACATCACTAAATGCGGCGTTAAAGGTGAATTATGCACCCGTGGTTATTCGGTGATGAAAGGCTATTGGAACGATAAGAAAAAAACCGCCGAATCCATCGATAATGACGGCTGGATGCACACAGGCGATTTGGCCGTTATTGATGAGCAGGGGTATTGCGACATTGTTGGGCGGGTAAAAGACATGCTTATTCGTGGCGGAGAAAACATTTTTCCACGAGAAATAGAGGACTTCTTGTTTACCCACCCAGATATTGCCGAAGCGCAAGTTTTCGGGGTGCACAGCGAAAAATACGGCGAAGAAGTTTGCGCATGGATCAGATTGTCCCCAAATGCAAACTTATCCGAAGATGATGTAAAAGCCTTTTGCAAGGAGCAAATATCCCACTTCAAAGTTCCCAGTTTCATCAGGTTTGTTGACGAGTTTCCAATGACCGTTACCGGCAAGGTAAAAAAGAATGTCATGCGTGATGCGATGAACAAGGAGCTTCAAAGTTAAGACGTGTAGTTCTTAGAATCTGTCTTTTATGACAACTTCGTCAATGTCCAATTGCCCGCCTCTTGGATAAGCAGAAGCAGCGGCTTTGCCTATCGCTACAAACATTGTCACCACATGATCATCAGGCAGATTTATCTGCTTTCCCACGGCATCAAAATCAAACCCATCCATCGGACATGAATCATAGCCAAGTGATTTTGCCGCCAACATCAAAGTTTGCGCAGCAATTCCGCAAGAGCGCATTGCCTCGTCTCTTTGTACCTGTTCTTTATCACGATAATAGCCATCGATCATTGGTAACATTGTGTCACTGACCTCTTGGCCGGCATCTGCCCAATATCTGTTTGGCTGTTTTTCCCAAGCCTTTAAGTCGGCGCACAATACAATAAATAGCGAACTATCGACCACCTGCTTCTGCCCATATGCCGATTGCTGAATTTCTTGACGAAGCTGCTTGTCTTTTACCACCACAAATCGCCAATTTTGAATATTAAATGCAGTTGGTGCTAGCAGGCCAAGGGATAATATTTTGTGCTCAATTTTCTTTGGCATTTGATGGTTAGCATCAAATTTTTTAATTGCGCGCCGGCTTTTAATTGCTTTTTGTGTATTCATGATTTTCTCCAATTCAAAACATCTTCAAACGGAGATATGACTTAGAAACCACTTGTGCAAGTACGCACATTTTTGTAGTATAGGCACATATTGTATACCGTGATAAAGTTTAAGCATTATGAGCCAACGATCAAACACCCGGATATTGAACTGTCCGACCGAAGCTGCATTGGCAATTATTGGCGGAAAGTGGAAAGGAATTATACTTTGCCACATCAGAAACGATACTAGACGCTTTAACGAATTGCGGCGATTGATACCGCAGGTAAGTCAAAGAATGCTGACCAAGCAATTACGCGAGCTGGAGACTCATCAAATAATACATCGTAAAATTTATCGGCAAATTCCGCCAAAAGTTGAATATTCACTTACTGAATTTGGCTTAACTCTTGATCCGATTCTTCGAGCCCTAGAAGACTGGGGTACTGAGTATATTGATAAAATTACCGAACTACCGGATTATCCTTAAACGCCATTTACCGAGCAAACTTGACGGTTGATGATTTTTCATGGAAAATAGTTGATCAATTTTTAGGATTAGAAACATCAGCTTGACCTCAAGAAATAACGCAAACACCGTCTCCGACTCTAGTGCTATGTACGGAGAGATAGCTGAATGCGATGGTTTTGCCGCGTTGGAAAACACGCTTCTTGATTCTGTGGCCAAGAATATTGGCGCTGAAACCAGTGCTTTATTGCATTTCAAACGTAACCAAAGCGGATACGATATTGGTCATAATTTGGCGCACGGTGTTGGTAACAAGGTACACGACCAATATGTCAGCAAGTTTCATCGCGACGATCCGGTAATTGTTAATCGGCAATTGGAAAACCTCCCGACAAAACAAGG
This sequence comes from Robiginitomaculum sp., assembly GCA_021647805.1. Taxonomy (GTDB): domain Bacteria; phylum Pseudomonadota; class Alphaproteobacteria; order Caulobacterales; family Maricaulaceae; genus Robiginitomaculum_B. The sequence continues at coordinate 905 of JAKITZ010000098.1, read as the reverse complement.
CGATGCGCAAACCGATGTATATCGCCTTTCTGATGTCTGCGATAATCGCACCTTGGAAAAAACCGAATACTATAATGACTTTCTAAAACCAAGCGGCATCCGTCATGTATTGGCTTTGGCAATTAAACCCAGAACTACTAACAATAACCAGCTGATTATTATTGGATTTCACCGTCCGTTTGGCATGCCTGATTTTGGAAAAACTGCCATTCAAAAAGCGTTTAGTATTATACCTATTATCGGCTCGACTATTGCCCGTCTTACTTTTAAGGAGGACTTGGCAGAGTCTAAGCTTAGCAATGAAAACTTACGTTCTGTCTTAAAGGATACCGGTTATATTATTCTCGACGAAGCTTTGCAAATTCATGATATGAGTGATTGCGTTAGAGCAAATGTCTATGGCGACTTACCATTTTTGATGCAAGCAATATCCAGATCTATCGGTTCGCTTGGCAGAAATAAAGACCAATATATTAGTGTGAACTTTACTTGTACCGACGCAGACAATGTTTCGTTGAACGAAGATATAAACTTTGAAATAACCAGAACAACTTCAGCAGGCGGGCCAGCCAGGTTTGTGATTAAGCTTGGCTTTGTTCATAGCAATATTGCCATTAATAGGTGTACCAAACAGTTTCAGTGGACCTTACGCGAAGGTGAAATTGTTGCGTCATTGGCTAAGGGACTAACCAATACCCAAATAGCGCAAGCTTTGATGATCTCTGTGCGAACTGTCGAAAATCATTTGCGCTCAGTTTACACAAAAGCGGACGTTACTTCTCGCACGCAATTATTGCGGCAATTACTTAACTGCTCACCTGCTCATTAAACTCTAACCTAAATCAAGATTTACTTTCGGTCAGCGTCACGGGCATCCCGCCATAATCGTATCAAAGCATCGGCAA
>JAKITZ010000097.1 GCA_021647805.1 Robiginitomaculum sp. | reverse complement strand
TTCATGTTTGGAGTTTGACGGTTTTGTGACTAATGGGCAATAGGTAATAGGTGCGAACAAGTGAAGCAGCTAGGTTTCTGGTGACTTTCCTACTTGCTTGCAAATTGCTAAAGCTTTGATTAGGGTTCCAGTGAATAATGTATTAGGGGTAAGTAAATGAGAAGACGTGAATTTTTGGTACAAGGAACAGCGCTTGGTTTAGCCGGGTTTGGAATTGCGGCATGTAGCCCGCAAGCAGCAGGTAAAAAGTCAATTGCTGTTGATATTCCACAGTTCAAACTTGATGCCACTGCACAAAGTAAACTGATCTTATCGGGAGAAACTAGCTCGTTAGAACTTACCGGTGCGGCGATTGAGCGGGCATCAAAAGTCAACGAGGCCTTGAACTTCATTGTTAACCCGACATTCGAGCAGGCAAGGGAACGTGCAGCTAGCACACTACCAGCCGGGCCGTTTTCCGGCGTACCAACCATGACTAAGGATTTGACGGCTACCAAAGGGGTCCGTGCTGCCTTTGGGTCACGGGCATTTGCCGAATATGTGCCGAAGAGAAACGCTCGTTTTGCTAATGTAATGCAAGGAGCTGGATTGGTATCAATAGGTAAATCCGCAACTCCGGAGTTTGGGTTTTTGCCAGTAACCGAGCCTTTGATGTTCGGGCCAACCCGTAATCCGTGGAATAGCGGTCATACTTGTGGCGGGTCATCTGGTGGTGCTGCGGTGGCGGTTGCCACCGGCGTGGTGCCGTTGGCTCATGCTAGTGATGGTGGTGGTTCAATACGCATTCCTGCGAGTTGTTGTGGGTTGTTCGGTATGAAGGGTAGCCGTGGTCGTTGGCCGGACACTAATGGTGGTGATTGGGAAATTTCCATCAATGGGTTTGTTACTCGTTCTGTTCGCGATAGCCAAACGGCTATGGCCAGCATGACTGATGCCAATAATGGTTTGCCTTCGGTGGTATTGGCTGATGCTGATCGTGGCAAAAAATACAAGATCGGCTTTCGCACTGCGACACCAGATGGCCGCGAAGTACATGCTGATTGCAAACGTGCGGTGTTGTTGGCGGCCAAGCATTGTGCGCAACTTGGCCATGAAGTGGTTGAGGTTCCGGCTTATTATTCTTGGCGAGAGTTCTGGGACGCGTTCATGGTGGTCTGGGCTTTTGGCGCGAAAGAAGCCATTGACAGTGTTGGCCAGCAATTAGGTGGTACTCCTCCGCGCGAATTGTTCGAGCCGTTTACATGGTGGCTATATGACATGGTCGCCGACAAAGGCCATTCGGCTGTGGGCGCGGCTTATACTCAATTTGCAGTCGAGCGCGAGGCGGCTCGCAAATTTCATCAAACTTATGACTTTTGCCTAAGCCCGGTATTGGGCGAGCCACCAATTAAGGTCGGCAGCATTGATCAAAGTGGCGAAATTGAAGCTATGCGCGATTGGTTAGAGCATTATGTAGGTTTCACTCTTGGGCTAATGCTACTGGCCACCCGGCAATGTCTGTACCGATTTTGCGTACTGCAAACGATTTGCCGGTCGGCGTGCAGTTTGAGGCGGCTTTTGGTAATGAAGCCAATTTGTTTGAGCTGGCATCACAGTTAGAGGAAATTGCTCCTTGGTCGCAGGACTGGCCGAAGATGGTGGGCTAATACAATGCTGGCGAACTTGTTATTGGCGATGGTCATGATTGTCGCCACAACTGTTACGCATCTGGTGTTTCTAACTGGGCTTACTTGGGTAATGCACAAACGAAAAGTCGATGAAGGTATCGATGATCATATTTTACGGCCATCATTGGTTATAGTGTTGGTGGTGTTGGGTTTGTTTTTCGCCCATGCTGTCGAGATATTGATGTATGCTGGGCTTTATCACTTTCTTGATATATTCGACACTTTTGAAACCGCCTTATACTTTTCAACCGGTACTTTTACTACAGTTGGTTTTGGTGAGGTAGTCGCCGGCTCAGACTGGCGATTACTTACGGCGATCGAGTCGGCAAATGGTTTTATCCTGATTGGCTGGTCAACGGCGTTTTTGATCGGGTTAACCGCAAAACTACGGGCGGTAGAACATCGCTGGATGAAAGGCCATAAAGACTAAAGCTGCGATTTTTGCCGTAATGTTTTAGGTTTGTTTGCGATTTATCTCATACATTGCGATGGCAGCAGCTGTGGCGACATTTAGGCTTTCCATATCCGATGAAATAGGGATTTTGGCAAGAAAATCACAATGCTTGGCGACATTTGGTCGTAAACCTTTGCCTTCTGATCCAAGAACGAGGCAGATTTTGTCGGCGGATTTCACAACATCGGCCAGCAAGGTGTCGGTTTCACCAGCCAGTCCAATGCTTTGTACACCTGCATCGCTTAGTTTTTCCAGTGTCCGCGATAAATTGACTACTGGGATCAGAGGTATTTTCTCGACAGCTCCGGCGGCAGCTTTGGCCAACACTCCCGATAGATTATGCGCGTTACGGTCTTGCATAATAATCCCGGTAACGCCAAAAGCAGCAGCAGAACGAAAAATTGCCCCGATATTTCGCGGATCGGTCAAGCCATCAAGCATTAACAGTGTTCCTGATAAATTGTTCAAAGTATTATCGAGAGATATTGGGTGCAGGGGTTCAATTTGCACCGCCAAACCTTGATGCACCGCACCGGCGGGCAGGCTTTGGGTGATTCTTGCTGGATCAGTTGCGATAACACCGTTTATTGCTGGAATATCCGCCAAAATGATAAGCGCGTTACGGGTCGCCAATACCTGATTTATCTTGCGGTTTTTGTTGTTTAGGGCGGCAATAACCGCATGTGTTCCCCAAATCCATTGCTTAGTCTTTGAATTATTGGGTTTTTTTGTGAAATCCGTGGTTGATTTTTTTTTGTGTTTTTGTGACATAAAAATACAAATTCCTCATTGCGACTTTGGAAAGTCTTCTCTATATTCCAACGTCTTGGTTCTGGCAAAGTCTTTGCTCTTTTTATCCGCTGAAAATGGATAAGGTGCGAGGGCTTATTTTTTGATGGGAGTAAGTAATTTTCGTTTGCTACTACGTGTAGAGAAATTCCTTGAGTTTTAAGGAAGTGATTTCATGGAGGGGTGGTCGAGTGGTTAAAGGCACCAGACTGTAAATCTGGCCGCGTGAGCGTACGCTGGTTCGAATCCAGCCCCCTCCACCATTTTCTTGAGCCGCAAGGTTCTTTAGGCGTAGTTTTCTTTGGGCGTAGTTAAAGTACAAAGCAGGTAGTATTAGTTAAGGTAGTGAATTAGTTAGACAATGAAGAAGGCGGGTATAGCTCAATGGTAGAGTCACAGCCTTCCAAGCTGAAGATGCGGGTTCGATCCCCGCTACCCGCTCCATTGTTTCGTCTCTTGCTTAACGGTTATCTAATGCCCATGTTTAGCAAACAATCATGAAAAAATGTTCATGAATCATCCATTTGTAGGGTAAGTTGCATCTGTATGGTTGATTGGAACATGTTTTTAGTGAGGAAATTAAAATGAAAACCATGGAAAATAAATCTATACAGAAAATCAAACTTTCGGCAATTATTGGCTCGCTGGCATTTATGATGGCTGGCGCAGTAAGCGCACAGACTTATTCGGCTGATGCTGTTGCGGTTGAAAACTTTGTCGGGCAGGTGGAGTTTGTAACTGTCCCCGGTGAGGAAATAGAATTATCTATGAGCGCTGGTGATGGCGTTCGTGATCTACCACAAGTAGCTGTTGAAGATGGTGTCTTACGGATATATTACGATAAACGTGTCAAGGTTCGCAGTTGCAATGAAAGTGGTCGTAGAGGTTCTGGTTCCGAGTGGTTGCAGTACGTGACGATTAAGTTAAAGGGTGAAAAGAAACATAAGCTTTCTGCTTACCCGTCTCTTAGAGTTTCCGTGCCGGCCAACACTGATTTAGTGCTTAAAAGGGGTGTTATATTTGGTAGTGCTGGTGACTTAGCTTCAGCGGATATTACCGTGAATAGCTGTGGTGAATTTGCCGTTGGTGAAATTGCTGGTGATTTAAAGGTCAAAATAAATGGATCGGGTGATATAAAGGCAGGTAATGTCACTGGTGATTTATCTGCTGGCATCAATGGTTCTGGTGATATTGCCGTAAAGTCAGTTAATGGTAAAACTAGCTTGCGTATTAATGGTTCTGGGGATATTGAACTGGCAAACGTGCAAGCTTTGAGTGCTTCGATCAATGGTTCTGGCGATATTGCTGTTGATAAAGCTAACGGTTCTGTTGACCTGTCTATCAACGGATCCGGTGATATTGAAGTTCGCGGTGGCGAGGCTGTGCCATTTAAGGCGAGCATTCGTGGTTCGGGTGAGATTGTATTTGATGGTCACGCGAACAATGTAAAAGTATATATTGCCGGTTCCGGCGATATTCATGTTGCTTCTTTCGAGGGGGATCTGGATACAGGTGGCCATCGGGTAGAAGTTAAGATAGATAACGGGCGATTGCACGTTGAGGGATAAACACTATCGGCTTGCGTGATATGCGTGAGCCGGAAAACTAGAGGAAAGTTGAAAATGGCAAAAGAGAAGTTTGAACGTAATAAGCCGCACGTAAATGTTGGGACTATTGGTCACGTTGACCATGGTAAGACGACGTTGACAGCGGCGATCACCAAGTATTTTGGTGAGTTTAAGGATTACGCGGATATTGATGCGGCACCTGAAGAAAAAGCGCGCGGTATTACCATTTCAACAGCCCACGTTGAGTATGAGACGGAAGCCCGTCATTATGCGCACGTTGATTGCCCTGGTCACGCCGATTATGTGAAGAACATGATCACCGGTGCGGCACAGATGGATGGTGGTATCTTGGTGGTAAATGCGGCTGATGGCCCTATGCCTCAGACCCGTGAGCATATTTTGCTTGCCCGTCAAGTTGGTGTTCCAGCTTTGGTTGTTTACATGAACAAGGTTGATCAGGTTGATGACGAAGAGTTGTTGGAATTGGTTGAGATGGAAATCCGCGAGTTGCTTTCCTCTTATGATTACCCTGGTGATGATATTCCAATTATTGCTGGTTCTGCTTTGGCAGCGCTTGAGGGTCGTGATCCTGAGATCGGCGAAGAAAGTATTCGTAAGCTAATGGCAGCGGTTGATGAGTATATCCCAACGCCAGAGCGTGCGATTGATCAGCCGTTCTTGATGCCTATTGAAGATGTGTTCTCAATTTCAGGCCGTGGTACAGTTGTAACTGGCCGGGTTGAGCGCGGTGTTATCAATGTTAGTGATGAGATCGAGATTGTTGGTATTCGTGATACCACCAAGACCACTTGTACTGGTGTTGAGATGTTCCGTAAGCTGCTTGACCGTGGTGAAGCTGGCGACAATATTGGCGCATTGCTTCGTGGTATTAGCCGTGAAGATGTTGAACGTGGCCAGGTTCTTTGTGCTCCTGGTTCGATCACTCCGCACACCTCATTTATTGGTGAAGCCTATATCTTGACCAAAGAAGAGGGCGGTCGTCATACGCCGTTCTTTGATAATTATCGTCCACAGTTTTACTTTCGTACGACAGATGTTACCGGAGTTGTAACGCTGCCAAAAGGCACAGAGATGGTAATGCCGGGTGATAATGTGAACATCAATGTTGAGCTAATTCAGCCGATTGCGATGGAAGATAAGCTACGTTTTGCGATCCGTGAAGGTGGCCGCACAGTCGGCGCCGGAGTTGTTAGCAAGATCACTAAGTAAATCACTGGCGGCGCACTGCCAAAACAATGCGCCGCTTCTTTTGTTTCTTTATAAAATAAGCGATATAGTTAAAGTATTATCCGGGCGGTTACATCTGGCAGATAATTTTGGTTGTCAGGTGCTAAAATTTAAGGCACATACCGCCTCCGCGATAATAATTCGGCGACAAATAGGGGTGTAGCTCAGCTGGTAGAGCATCGGTCTCCAAAACCGAGGGTCGGGGGTTCGAGTCCCTCCGCCCCTGCCAGTCGCAGGATATAAATTTTAAGAAACGATTTATTCGTTTCGCTTCGGAGAATAAAATGGCCAAGGCCAAGGAAAAAAAAGGCTTTAACCCGATTAGCTTCGTGCGCGAAGTTAGGCAAGAAGGGCGTAAAGTAACGTGGACGACATGGAATGAGACTTTGGTCACTTCGATCATGGTGTTCATTATGGTCGCTATTGCTTCATTGTTCTTCTTTGTGGTTGACCTTGGATTTTCCAATCTGGTCAAGTTTTTATTATCTCTTGGAGGCCAGGGCTGATCATGGAAGCAAAGTGGTATATTGTTAATGCCTATTCCAATTTCGAGAAGAAGGTCGCTGAGGCTATTCGTAGAGAGGCTACGAATAAAGATCTTGAAGATCATTTTGAAGAAGTTCTTGTACCAACCGAGGAGATTGTGCAGATGAAGCGTGGTCGTAAGATCACATCTGAACGTAAGTTTTTCCCGGGCTATGTCTTGGTCAAAATGGTAATGACTGATGATTCATACCATTTGGTCAAAAACACCCCGAAAGTTAGCGGGTTCTTGGGTCAGGGTAATAAACCCTTGCCGGTTTCTGCTGCCGAGGTCGAGAAAATTGTTGGCCGGGTACAAGAAGGAATTGAGCGTCCGCATCCAACAATTATGTTTGATATTGGCGAAAAAGTTAAAGTTCTTGATGGGCCATTTCAATCTTTTGAAGGTTTAGTTGAGGAAGTTGATGAAGAAGCGGCGAGGCTAAAAGTTGCAGTTTCCATTTTTGGGCGTGCAACTCCGGTCGAGTTGGAGTATGGGCAGGTGGAGAAGCTGTAAGGCTTGTTTATTTGTTCGAAAAATATTTGTGGGAGGTTTTTCTGTTTAAGTCCATGGGAAAACCGTACCGCGAACACTTGAAAATGAAACAGGGCGTTTGCCCGTTGGAGTGCTAAAATGGCAAAGAAGATAGACGGCTATATTAAGCTGCAAGTACCGGCTGGAGCGGCTAATCCGTCGCCACCAATCGGCCCGGCTCTGGGACAACGCGGAGTCAACATTATGGAGTTTTGCAAAGCGTTTAATGCGAAAACCACAGAATTAGAAAAGAACATGCCGATTCCGACAGTTATTACTGTTTATTCGGACAAGTCTTTTACCTTTGTAACTAAAACCCCGCCAGCCAGCTTTTACCTTAAAAAGGCTGCTGGTTTGGCCAAAGGTGGCACCGAGCCAGGACGTACAGTTGCTGCGACGGTAACTATGGCTCAGTGTCGGGAAATTGCCGAAGCTAAAATGGTTGACTTAAACGCTGTTGATCTTGATCAGGCGCAAAAAATCATCGCTGGATCCGCAAGATCCATGGGCTTTGAGGTGACGGAGTAAATCATGGCAAAAAGTGGAAAAAGAGTTGCGAAAGCACGTTCAAGTGTTGATCGCAAGAAGCTGTACTCAGTTGATGAAGCTGTGGCGTTGGTTAAATCTAATGCAACAGCAAAATTTGATGAGACTATTGAGATTGCAATGAATTTGGCTGTTGATCCTCGTCATGCTGACCAAATGGTTCGTGGTGTTGTGGCGTTGCCATCGGGAACCGGGCGATCAGCGCGGGTTGCTGTTTTTGCTCGTGATGCCAAAGCTGAAGAAGCGAGAAAGGCTGGCGCAGATATTGTCGGTGCCGAAGACCTTATGGAGCAGGTGCAACGTGGTGAGATTAACTTTGATAAAGTGATTGCTACACCGGACATGATGCCGATTGTCGGGCGTTTGGGTAAAATCCTTGGCCCAAGAGGCATGATGCCAAATCCAAAAGTTGGTACTGTTACACCAAATGTTACCAAGGCTATCGAAGATGCCAAAGGTGGTGCAGTTGAGTTTCGGGTTGAAAAAGCCGGTATCTTGCATGCGGGTATTGGTAAATCCAGTTTTGATGAGGCCGCTATTTCAGTCAATGTACGTGCTTTTTTACGTGCTGTGCTAAAAGCTAAGCCCTCTGGTGCTAAAGGTGGTTACCTTAAAAAAATCAGCTTGTCCTCAACTATGGGACCTGGCGTTTTAATTGATCTTTCAGAGGTCAGCGCATCTTAATTTTAGAATTTTCGAAACTTTAGGGTTTCGAAATGTACCGACTGGCGCGTATTTGTCAGTCACCTGTCCCAGACCGCAGGGGTCTCTTGTCCAAGGAGGCTTAAATTATCACCCGGCGCAGACAGAGCGAGAGAGATTTTAAGGTGGGCGACCATCTTTGTTAGATCGGTTCGAGCTTTGGACAGGATTTGGCGCGCTTTACTGGAGTATCGGGAATTCTCCTGATATTACCGAAGTGCACTGTTAATTCGGGCAATTCCGCCCGACGGGAGACCGCAATGGACAAGGCTCAAAAGAGCGAAATGGTTGGACAGCTGGAAGGCTTGTTTGACGATGCGGGAGTGGTGGTTGTTACTCACTATTCCGGCCTTACTGTTGCGGAAATGACAACGCTGCGTACCAAACTTCGTGAAGTAGGTGCGCAGTTCAAAGTCGTCAAAAACCGCTTAGTCAAACGTGCCCTAGTTGGCAGAGATGGCGAAGCGGCGGCCGAAATGTTTACCGGCCCGATTGGTATTGCCTATTCACAAGATCCGGTTGCAGCTTCTAAAGCTGCTGTGGATTTTGCCAAAGAGAACAAAAAACTTGTTCTGGTTGGTGGTTGGATGGGTCAAACCATACTTGATGATAAAGACGTTAAGTCTCTGGCAAGCTTGCCGTCGCTGGATCAGCTACGTGGTAAGTTAGTCGGACTGATTCAAGCTCCAGCAACTAACATTGCTGGTGTTGTTCAGGCTCCGTCAAGTCAGTTGTCGCGCTGGTTGA
>JAKITZ010000096.1 GCA_021647805.1 Robiginitomaculum sp. | reverse complement strand
GGATAAGTTTCAGCCATGCCCGTGTTAACAGCCATTTGCTATAATGATGGTGCAAGTGGCCGGTACATGGTCATTTGCGGCTCTTTGACATGGTGAATACATAAAGAACTCAATGAAACATGGGTTTGTGAAAACCCCTTACGAGCAAGGTTCGTAAATAAATAATGTTTTCTGCTGAGCAGTTCTAGTATTTATCCGATGGGGAAAGTGTCACAATTGCCGTGACAGTTTTTTATCAAGTTAAAATCAACAAATTTTCTTGGTTTTCAGGCTTTGAATAATTCTGCTAATTGCTCGGTGACGGCTCCGCCTAATTGTTCAGCATCGGTAATGGTTACCGCCTTTTTATACCAACGGGTAACATCATGGCCGATACCGATGGCCAGCAATTGCACGGGGGAGCGGCGCTCTATGTCAGAAATCACCTCGCGTAAATGTTGTTCCAAATAACCGCTTTTATTTTGTGACTGGGTGGTATCATCAACTGGCGCGCCATCAGAGATAACTAACAAAATTTTGCGCGCCTCTGGTCGCATCATCAATCTTTCATGCGCCCAAAGCAAAGCTTCTCCGTCAATGTTTTCTTTTAACAAGCCCTCACGCATCATCAGGCCAAGGTTGTTATATGTACGGCGGATCGGCGCATCAGCAGCCTTGTAGATGATATGCCGCAGATCGTTCAGACGACCAGGATCTCGTGGTTTTCCTGCTTCTATCCAGTCTTCTCGGGATTGTCCGCCTTTCCAGGCTCGTGTGGTAAAACCCAGTATTTCCACTTTGACTCCGCAGCGCTCTAAGGTTCTTGCTAGAATATCGGCGGTTAATGCTGCGATCATTATTGGCCTACCACGCATCGAGCCCGAATTATCAAGCAATAATGTTACCACTGTATCGCGAAATTCTGTTTCGCTCTCCTGCTTGAAACTAAGCGGCTGCATTGGATCAGTTACTACTCTGGTCAGGCGCGCGGCATCAAGAACACCTTCTTCGAGGTCGAACGTCCATGTGCGTTGCTGTTGCGCCATTAATTGTCGTTGCAAGCGATTAGCCAACCGTGAAACCGCGCCTTTTAGGCGATCGAGTTGCCGATCAAGATATTGCCGCAAGCGAGCCAATTCTTCAGGATCACAGAGATCTTCGGCTCGTAATATCTCGTCATGCTTATTGTTATAAACCCGATAACCGGACTTGCTATCACCAATGGAGCGAAAATTTGGCCGCACCGGCACTTCTTCTGCTTGCCCGTCCTGAGCCTCACCCAACTCGGTATCATCATCAAGTAAATCAGATTGCTGTTCTTGTTCGTCGGCATCACCGCTATCAGATGTGCCTTCGGTTTGGCTTTGATCTTCTTCGTCACTTTGATGTTCGTCGGTGGAGGAATTTTCCTCGGCGGCATCATCTTCAGCATCATCGTCATTATCGGCATCTTCAGAACCCGGTACATCTATTAACTGCATATCTCGCAGCAGATCGTGAACCAGCTCAGCAAATGCTCTTTGGTCAAATAAATCCTCGGATAAAGCGTCTAAAGCATTACCAGCCTTGGCCTCTATATCATTTTGCCAAAAGGATAAAAGCCCATCAGCCTCGCTTGGCGGCTGACGATGGTTCATACGGCTTCTGGCCAATAATGTTATTGCCTCGGTCAAAGGCGCATCATCAACATTGCTGACATTTTGATAACCTTCGCGAAGACAGCGATCAATAACAGCGGCTTGCATGTTATTGCCGGCTCCAACCAAAGCCCGTTCGCCAATAGCTTCGCAGCGAACCTGTTCTAAAGCATCATACACTCTTCGTGCCGGGCCGGAACCCGGGCGATGTTTACTGTGTAATTGCGGATCATGGTGCGCCACTCGCAAAGCCAGCGCGTCTGCCTTGCCACGCAAAACAGCTATTTTGTCCAAATTATTATCCGCAGGCAAAGCCGGTAGAGTAATCCGACCATCGGAAATTGCGGCTATTTCGCCACCAAAGACAACATCAAGCTCTTCTTTTCCAGACAGTGCTCGCGTGGTGATACTAATCGCCTGTTTTAATATTTCAGTTGGGCTCTCGGACGTAGTCATTTCTTTTCCTGCCGCCCTCAGGCGGATTCATACTGCCAATAACTGTTTGAATTTTAACAAACATCAAAATATATAACATTTGCCGCTGAAAATGTTATCTACGTAGATAACAATCCGGCTACTCTTGACTTCATATCGTCTTCCCAATTAGGATCTAAGGACACACTGCTAGCTGAAGAAGATTTAATTCTAGCATGAGCATGCCCATAAAAATTAGTCCAATATTTATAAGTTAAACAAGGGAAGCTCGGCGCATAAAACGACAGGTATTCTCTCTTGCTTGCGTTGTCGATAAAAATTTGAATTTCATTCATATCAGTATCAATTAAACTTTTCGAGAATTCTATGACTTGTCCCACGGGCACTGTGATTGCTCTGTTTTCCTTTTTTATGGCTTCGATAAACCCATAATTACCAAACAAACCCTGATAATAAGAGCAACCCATCGGGGCCGCGCCTATGCTTACTGTAGTAATGGGATCTTCTGTTTCCCAGACTTGATTTGACCAAATTAATGCTCGCTTTCGAACAAAAAGCCGTTTCAATGCGATGAGAATTTCATTTCTAGGATAGCCAAAAAAGCATAAAAAATCTATCAGATTACTCATTGGAAGGCTGCCCTTATGTATTCTAACAAGACAGTCTAGGATTCTAGTTTTCAAAAGAGGACTCCCTCCCCCAAGAATACCTTCTACTTCGTACAGATTCTCAAAATTATTAACAAATGGACCCTCCGCAATGGTTTCACCGGAAGATATGAAGAAGGCTTGGCCAATTTTACTTGGCGCAATATTTTTGCTCGATAAATCAGTTAGGCTATACTCCGAAATCACTGGAGAAATTAGAAAATTGGAAAAGGTCCTGATCCCTGCTCGCACATTCAACCCAGATGAACCCGAGATAAAATCGCTCAAGACATTGTTACCTTGCTGCAAAAAATTTGCCAAGTTTATAAGTTCTTCTTTATCTTGTTCAGTTTGGTTACTATCTGCCAAAAATTTCAAGTACTTTGCTATTATTGCTAACGGATAAGGTGAAAGATGCTCCTCTGTTTCCTGCATTGAATGTCCTTGTGTTGTTTCCCAAGTCATTGGTCGAAATGCAATTATCAATCTAATGTTTAGGAATTCAGCAACTTTCATTGCAGCGTTAATGATTTCTCTTTGTGTATTCAAATTTAGATGATCAATATCATCAACTAATAGGACGTGTTTCTTGCCATCATTTTGGATTTCCCAATTGTATAGCAATAGCGCAAGTTTATAAAAAGTTCGGTCAATGGCGGATGCCCGCCCAAAGTATGTATTTCGTGCTTGTAGAACAACATCCATTGCTTGCTCTCTTGTGCTACTTCCAGGCCAAACCCAGTCGCTATCTGAAAGTGCTGTAATTTCATGCCTAAACTGATCCAATATATCCGAAAATTCTGGAAACTTTGGTCTAAAAATGGGTTTCGATAAACACCACTTCCAAAATTTTGTAACTTCATTCGCTGGGCCGTCATTTTCCTCAATTGGAAATGCTTGCTCTAGCTGAGAACTTAGCTCAACCCAAACATTTATCGGTTTAAGTGAGCTATCCTCATTGTTAAACCCAATCCATGCAATCTGAGTCAAATTTTCGGAAGTAACCTGATCAGATATATATTTGAGGGTTGTCGTTTTTCCAGAACCGGTCCATCCAGTCAAATGAAGTATGGGACGTAATTCGTTATCAACTACATGGTTGCCATGAAGAAATACTTTAAGCCTGTTGACGTATGCGTCTGCCGCTTTATTAGAGATTCTATCAAAAAGAGTATCCTCTGATAAAGATATATTTAATTTCAGGTTAGAACTAAATTGCCTTCTGCCAATATAGTATATCTTTTCCTCAAAATTAGATTTACTCCCCAAAAACTCTTGCCAAACCTCTTGAAGCTTACTGATTCTCATAATATTACCCTAAAAAATAATTTCCCAAAAATTACTTGCTGATAGAAGAACAGTTGTTCTGTCTAAGAGTATTCTAAACAACAAGTATCCAGAAAAAGAAATAAGACCGAAGCAAAGATAAAGAAAATATTTATTATTATTCGCCTCATTTCGACATAGCTCTTGATAGTGCATCTTGCCGTTTTCTTGTAAATTTGTCTCGCTGTTCGTGTTTTCTTTTTCCCCCTCTGAACAAGCGAAATATCCGCCTTCAGCACTCGACCACCATTGTTCAAATGTTTCATATCGCTGAGTAACCGGTTTTGTGCCGTTGAATATCGCGGAAGCCAACAAAAAAATAATGCTAGCTAAAAACAACCTAGTTGCATTCAATGGCACCAAGAGGCTTTTCTGATCAAGAAGTGTTACAAGCTGGCCGAAAGAATTCGATGATTCTATAGAAGCCAAAACACCAAAAATTGGTACTATAAATGCAGATGACCAAGCAAATCGTACAAAAAAAACATTATTCAAAATCCGCAAACTTCGCCAGTTAAACATGTGCTTAACATTATACAAGTTTCGGTGGTTGTAAAGAAAGGTGGTTTTATTATTAAGCCACTTGTATCCGGCTAGCTGTTTCTGGCAGGTCTTGCGCAAATGCTCGTTGGTAAAACTCGGCAATTACCGGTCGCTCTAGCTCGTCACATTTGTTCAAAAAAGTCAGTTGAAATCCTTGTGCGGTATCGCCATCGAAAATTTCAGTGTTTTCAGCCCAAGTCAAAACCGTGCGTGGAGACATAACCGTTGAAATATCGCCGTTCATAAAGGCATTACGAGTAAGGTCAGCCACTCGAACCATGGCGGCAATGGTTTTGCGACCCTTATCATTATCCCACTTTGGCATTTTTGCCGCTATAATCTGTTCCTCGGCATCATGACCAAGATAATTTAGGGCAACGACAATAGACCAACGATCAAGCTGTCCTTGGTTAATTTGCTGGGTTCCATGATAAAGCCCGGTAGTATCGCCAAGACCAATAGTGTTGGTGGTTGAAAATAAACGAAAGCTAGGGTGCGGGCTAATGATACGGTTTTGGTCAAGCAGAGTTAACCGTCCCGAAGCCTCCAAGATGCGCTGGATCACGAACATCACATCTGGACGACCAGCATCATATTCATCAAACACCAAGGCTACCGGGCGCTGTAATGCCCATGGCAGCAGACCTTCGCGAAACTCGGTGATCTGTTTTCCGTCTTTTAGAACAATCGCATCTTTGCCGATAAGATCAATCCGGCTAACATGGCTATCAAGATTGATCCGAACCATTGGCCAGTTTAACCGTGCCGCCACTTGTTCGATGTGCGTTGATTTGCCAGTACCATGATAACCCTGCACCATCACCCGCCGATTATGGGTAAAGCCGGCCAAAATAGCCTTGGTGGTCGCCGGGTCAAACCTATATGCCGTATCCAACTCTGGAACATATTGGCAAGGTTTGGAAAATGCCGGAGCTTTCTGTGTTGAAGAAAACCCGAAAGTTTCTTCTACGCTAATTTCGGTGTCTGGCTCCCATATAGCAAATGCAGGGTCATGATCGGCCATCAATGTTCTCTCTTCGTGAAAGTTATAATTTCTATATGCGCTTCTACTAATCGTTGTTCAAGCCAGTTTAGCTGTTTTAAGAATTTGATAAGCTCTAATTACTTGTTGCAAACGAGCCTCGGTTGAACGATCACCCTTATTGGCATCAGGGTGAAAGGTTTTAACCAATTTCAAATATCTTTTACGCACAAACCTTGGTTCGGTATCATATGATAACCCTAAATCGTCCATGGCCAAAGACTGCAATCTACCCAACCGGCGTTCTGGTGCTGTATCTTGGGTGAATTTGGCATCTCCAGTTAAGTCCAAAGGATCAGCAAACCGGTGTTCCCAACCTTTTGCTCCATTGCCTTGGCCTTGTCGTGATTTTCGCATGTCCCAAGTCGGACGATTGCCATAAATTTGCGCTTCTTGGTATGAACGCGCGGCGCTTTCGCTCATTCCATGGAAGAAATTCCATGCTTTGTTGTATTCGGCAGTGTGTTTTTGGCAAAACCAGAAATACTCATTCAAAGCATCAGGGCTTTGCGGAGCCTTGCAGTTTGCTTTGGCTACGCAACCGTCCCATTCGCACCTTTTGTCTTCGGTACCGGCTTTTTCTTTACCCGGAGGTTTAACCCGTATGTCAAAAAGTTTGGGGGTGTATTTGAAATCATCACTCATAGTCATTACCTATATGGGAAACTAATATGCATCGTCTACGGAGAATGACAACAAATGGTATCCATGAGTGAAAATATTCATAACAAATTACAACAAGCTTTTGCACCGATACACCTTGAGGTGATTGATCAGAGTCATCTTCATAAGGGTCATGCCGGCGCACGACCCGGCGGAGAAAGCCATTTTGCAGTGACTATTAAGGCATCTGCATTTAACGAACTTGGGTTACTGGCACGCCATAGAGCCATCAATGAGGTGTTGGCAGAAGAGTTAAAAGGCGCAATTCACGCCCTGAACATTAAAGCTGAGGGAATTTGAGACCTATAAGAGTTATTCCTATAGCTTGTGTATTTTTACCTTGGTGATCTGATTGCGCTTGCGCTCCAGTATTTCAAAGCGATAGCCAAAAAAGGAAAACATCTGCCCTGTTTCCGGTATTGTCTGCGCTCCGTGAATTATTAAGCCAGCAACCGTTACAGCCTCCTCATCAGGTAAATTCCAATCCTGATCGCGATTAAGATCACGGATGCTAACATCTCCGGTAACCACTACACCGTTTTTGACGCGGCGAACCCCAGTTACAGGAATATCATATTCATCATCTATTTCACCGACAATTTCTTCTATTATGTCTTCAAGCGTCACCAAACCCATTAAGGCTCCATATTCATCAACCACTAGCGAAAAGTGTTCTTGACGCGCACGAAATGCTGCCAATTGTTCCGGTACTGTTGTGGTTTCTGGTGTGAACCAAGGGCTTCTGGATATTTTGTCAATCTCGACCTTATCGCTGTCACCCTCAACTTTGTGTAATTCAGTCAACAGATCACGGACGTGCAAAATACCAATAATATTGTCTTCTTCACCAACGTATAACGGTAGCCTAGTGTATTGACTGTTAAGCACCTGAGTTATGACCTTACTCGATGACTGTCCTGCATCAACAAGAGTAATGTTTTTGCGATGCACCATAATTTCCTCAACGGTCAATTCCCGCAGATCCAAAACCCCATCAATCATATCGCGATCGTGTTTAATTACATCGCCTTGCTTGGACAAATAATCCACTGTGCCACGCAATTCATCATGGCCCGATAAAACTAACCCGGTAGTGGTAATTCCAAATATTTTGAACATGCTTCTAATTATTATTTCCACGGTTATGACAATTGGAGAAAATAATAGTTTTGCGAATTTGATCGGCCCAGAAACAAGAATAGCGGCCCGTTCCGGGTTTGAAAGAGCGTATGTTTTTGGTGCAACTTCAGCAAATACCAACACCAAGATTGTCATTGAAATAGTCGCAAAAACAATACCTGCCGCGCCAAACAAGCGAACAAAAAGAGCGGTGGTCAGAGCTGATGCCAAAATGTTAACCAGATTATTGCCCAGCAATATTGCGCCAATAAGGTTTTCACGATCAGAAATTAAACGGTTTACCCGTTTTGCTCCGCGCACGCCATCTTGCTCCATTCTGTGCATTCTGGCTTTGGAGGTTGCAGTAAGCGCAGTTTCAGAGCCTGAAAAAAATGCTGATAACAATAACAGTAAAAAAACACTGCCACCGATAATTAATATTTCTAACGTCTGGGGGGTCATTCTAAATTTGTTTCCATAAATTCTAACAGATCAGTCTCATTTACATCATTTGTAATAAATGCGTCACCTATCTTACGACATAATATTAGGTGTATTTTCCCGTTTTTGTTCTTTTTGTCCGATTTCATACGTTGCAATAACTTTAACGGATCATACTTGCCGCCGGGAGCCTTCGCCAAAGACGAAGGCAAACCAATGGCGCGAAGGTGATTAACCACTCGGTCTCGATGCTCAGGCGGACACAGCCCCTTTGCCGCTGATAACGAAAAAGCAGCCCCAAGCCCGGCAGCAACAGCTTCCCCATGTAAAATCATTCCCGGAGCCTCGCTTTCCAGTGCGTGAGCAAATGTGTGACCAAGGTTTAACAATGCCCTTTGCCCGCTTTCAAATTCATCGGCAGCAACTATTTCTGCTTTGCCGCGGACTGATCGCGCAACAGCTTCTTTAAGAGCTAAATGATCGGGTTTCAGTAATTCTGTTCCTAAGTTTTCTAGAAACTCGAAAAAATCACCGCCCTGTAGGCAAGCAAGTTTCAATATCTCTGCATACCCAGTTAATACCTGTCGTGGTGGTAAGGTTTGTAAAAATTTAAGATCAGCAATTACCATTTTTGGCTGATGAAACGTGCCGATCATGTTTTTACCGATAGCAGTATTAATTGCTGTTTTGCCGCCAACAGAGCTATCTACTTGTGCCAACAAAGTCGTTGGAATTTGTACAAAATTTGTTCCGCGCTTAATCAAGGAGCTGGCCAGACCGGCCAAATCCCCTATTACGCCGCCACCAAACGCAAGCAAACAATCATCACGTTGCATTTCTTGTTCTAGTAAAAAATTACAAACTTTCTCTAAGTTAGAAAAGCTTTTAGTTTTTTCACCAGGCGGCAAAATCAAGGTTTTGGTTTTTATGCCAACGTTTGCCAATAAATCTTCCAAATGGTCTAAGTGTAAATCAGCC
>JAKITZ010000095.1 GCA_021647805.1 Robiginitomaculum sp. | reverse complement strand
TTTGTCACCGGGACGCACGCGAAGCAAATCACCGGCCATAACATGTTCAAGCGGAATATCTTCTTCCTCGCCATTTTCACGAACAATCCGTGCGGTTTTTGGCGATAAATCCATCAATGCACGAATTGCACCGCCGGTTCGCGCTCTGGCACGTAATTCCAGCACTTGACCCAATAAAACTAGAACAACGATCACCGCAGCAGCTTCAAAATAAACCTCTACTACGCCGTTTTTTTGAAAAGCTTCAGGGAAAATACCCGGTAAGACTGTTGCCGTAATACTGTAAATAAGTGCGGCACCAGTACCAATGGCAATCAAGGTAAACATGTTTAGGCTTTTGTTGATAATAGACTGCCAGCCACGCACAAAGAACGGCCAACCAGCCCACGCCACTACCGGTGTACCAAGGATCATTTCAATCCATTTGGCAACCGTTGCCGAAGGCCATTCACCGACAGAGGGTATCCAGTCTTTGATCGGCAGGCCGACAAACGGCCCCATAGCAATAATTAAAACCGGTATGGTCAGAACTAAGCCAACCCAAAAACGTTTGGTAAAATCAACCAGCTCAGGATCAGGCCCTGCATCAGGGTCGGGTAAGCCTTTTGGCTCTAATGCCATACCGCATTTGGGGCAGGTTCCGGAGCCTACTTGTTCGATCTCTGGGTGCATAGGACAGGTATAAATCGCACTTTCGTCTACCGGCCCTGTATGCTTCGGCGCTGCACCATGATCATGGTGACAACACTCATGCTCTTCTGTTTTTGCTTCGCCAGTTTTCGTTTTCTCGGTGTGCTTACTATGATCGTGTCCCATTGCGTTTAGTTACCTTAACCTTGATTACAAAATAAAATTATCAGAAAAATTAGTCGATTTTCTTGTGATAGTCATGTTTTTATACGAACGAGAACTATATTACCCTCAAATAATAACTACAATTATTTTGCCAAGACCATTGGTAGTAAACTTTTCGTGAGAACCTTGTACCTTTACAGAACATGATGTGGTCGTTACAAACCCGATAAGCAAAATTAATTGTTGATTTTATGAAACTATTCGTCACCAAATTATTGATCATTAGCCTGTTGGCCATATCCTTGCACGGGTTTGGCACTGATGAGAAAACTGTTTCACCCGTTTCAAACATCACCGAAGTTCAGCTAAGTGATTTTCTTGGTGATAATCAAAAACCCTCAGAAACCTTAACTGCCGCTTGTGATATATGCGTAGTTGTACACCAATATTTGGTAAGCAAGATAATTTCGGTAAATGCAAAACCGGCAATAAAATTAAACTTATTGGCTATAGTAGCTCTGCCACCTAATCAGGCACCAGCAGACATACTGCACCCCCCTATAATCTAGGTCTCATAAAACAGCAGCCACATTTGGCCTGCTCTTTGAATGTATCCCAGCAACCTAACAATACCGTTTCGCGGTAATTTAAGCTTGGTTGCTAGAGTTGATTATACTGCTTGTAAGGATTTTCAAGCAGTACAAACGAAAAGCATTAAGATGAAAAACTTATATCTGGTACTGCTAAGTACCTTCCTTACAGGCTTGATCAGCGCCATTGCGCCAACTGTTCTTGCCAAAGAAACTGAACCTGCATTGCAACAAAGTTCAAGACCAGTTGTTGCAGAATTTGTGCAATCAATTTTAATATCTCACCCATCCTTAAACTCTGCCAAGGCCGAATTAGATGCAGCTATTGCCCGTAGCGAAGGTTCAGCAAGGGCAGTTTATAACCCCCAACTAGAAGCCGATTTTGAGTCGTCAGCCGCAACCACCAAAGCTGTTGGTATCTCGCAAACCATCGACTGGTCTGGCAAACGCAAAGCAAATGCCGCAACCGGTAAGGCTGATGTTACAGCTGCAAAAGCTGCTTTGGAAATTGTTGAAAAATCTGTAACCACTGATCTGCTAGCAGCTTTAGCTGAACATCAAAGTGCATTTGACCAGATACAATTGGAAAGAGATCGTTTTCGCTTGGCTGAGGAATTTTTGGATCTGGCGACAAAACGCCATGAAGTTGGCGATTTATCACAATCAGAACTATTGACCGCCCGCTTAACCCGTTCACAAGCGGTAGCAGCCAAAGCCAAAGCCCAAGACGCTATGTCACGAAGTCGCGAAAGACTGGCAGGCTTGGCCGGTGAACAAAGAGAAGTATGGCCGCTTTTGGTCGGCACACCGCAAACTTATTTATTGTTAGCGGCAAATACGAAAATCAACACTTTACCAGAATTACGGCTTGCGCTGGCTTTATCTGACGGGTTTAGAACTAGAATACAGCTAGCAGATAAAATGCGCAAAGCCGATCCAACCATTGGCTTTCGTATTGGACAGGAAACCGAGGATTTAGGCGGACAAGCAACCCTGTTCGGCGTGCAGTTAGCAATCCCTCTGCAAATTCGTAACAATTACAGTCAAAACGTAACTGCCGCACGAGCAGAAGCCGTTGGCGCGGCGGCCAGTGCGCAAAACACCCGGCGCCAAGTTATGGCGCGATTGAACGGGGCCACAGAGCGGGTAATTGCCTCGCAACAAGCGTGGAAGCAATGGCAAGATACCGGTGCCACACAATTAGGCTCGCAAAGAGAATTATTGAAAATTCTATGGCAAGCCGGTGAAACCGATGCGGTTTCTTATCTGGTGCAACTTAATCAAACATTTGATGCCGAGGCCGCTTCTATCGAATTAAACGGCGCTTTATGGCGCAGTTGGTTTGAATGGCTTGATGCATCTAATAATTCAACTTTATGGCTGGAGGCCATCCGATGACTTTTGATATGAATCTGAAAAAAATTACTCGCTTTATTGCTATTACTTTATTAAGCGCACCCTTGTTGTTTGCGGCACCAGCTTTTTCCGGAGAAGATGACGATCATGGCGACGAGGGCGAAGAAGGTCACGTCGAAATGACCGCCGCCGAGCGCAAGAAAAATGGTGTGGAAATTTACACCGTCGCTCGCCGTTCATTGGGCGAGGAAATACGTGCACCCGGCGAGGTTGGACTTGATCTTTATAAAACATCTCAAGTCACACCTAGAATTGCTGCGCAAATAATGACCCGCCATGTAAAATTAGGTGACAATGTTTCTGCTGGCGAGCCGCTAGTTACGCTGTCCAGCGTGCAAATGGCCGAAGCACAAGGCAATTTGATTGTCACCGCAAAAGAGTGGAAACGGGTTGAAAGACTTGGCCGAAAGGTGGTCTCCGATCGTCGGTACACAGAAGCTCAGGTTTCCGCACAACAAGCAGTAGCCAAAGTTCGAGCGTTTGGATTAAGTGGCGGCGAAACTACGCGACTTAGCTCCAAGGGTGATGCTTCAAAAGCTACTGGCGAATTTACTTTATTTGCCAGACAAGCAGGTACTGTTATGAATGACGAGTTTGTGCTTGGTGAATTTATCGAGCCGGGACGAGTTTTGTTCGCAATATCTGACGAGAGTAATGTCTGGGTAGAAGCCATGCTCCCGGGATATGGTAATAATCATATAGATGCCGGAGCCAAAGTGCGGATCGTCACCAATGACAATTCAGTTTATTCTGGATCTGTTTTACAGGTACGCCACCAAGTCGATGAAACAACACGAACTATCTCAGCCAGAATTACAGTGGATAATACAGCTGACACCTTACATTCAGGACAGTTTGTTACTGTCTACATCGAAGCCGGAAAAACGGCGCCAGTAATGGCTGTACCAAGACAAGCAGTCACATTGATGAACGGTGACTCACAAGTTTTTGTTGTCGATGGTGATGAAATGGAACCACAAAAGGTTCTGGTGGGTGCAACATATGGCGAGTGGGTAGAGATCAAAAGCGGTCTTAACACTGGCGACATAATAGCCTCCACAGAAATTTTCTTGCTGAAATCGCTTATCCTGAAATCGAAAATGGGATCTGGGCACGGCCATTAATGCCAACGTCTAAGGAATAAATCATGTTAAATAGACTCGTAGAATTTTCGCTACAGTACAAAGCACTTGTACTAATAGCATTTGCCGTAATTGCATTTTTAGGCGTTCGCGCCATCAACATTATCCCGATTGACGCATTTCCTGATGTAACTCCGTCTCAGGTAAATATCTATACTGAAAGCCCCGGTCTTGCAGCCGAGGACGTTGAAGAACTACTTACTTTTCCGATTGAATCAAGCATGGCCGGGCTTCCCGATGTTAAAGAAATAAGATCGGTCAGCTTATTCGGCCTGTCTTATGTGGCCGTTTATTTCAAAGATGATATGGACATTTATTTTGCCCGGCGTTTGGTTGGTGAGCGCTTGCAAGAAGTTGGTGATAGAATACCTGATGGTTATGGTACACCCGAATTAGGCCCCAACACTTCGGGTTTGGGACAAGTGTTTTGGTACACATTGGAACGAGCCGATGAGAAACTAAACGCCGACATCACCGATATGGACTTGCGAACCCTGCAAGACTGGACAGTAAGGCTAATTTTACGAACAGCGCCAGGTGTTGATGATGTTATGTCGTGGGGCGGCCAGGAGCGGCAATATCAGGTCAAAATAGATCCGCTTAAGCTGATCAAATATCAACTTGGTTTTACCGAAGTCATGGAAGCGATTCAAGCCAATAACCGACAAGTTGGCGGCCAATATATTGATCAAGGTTCCGAGCAGTTTCTAGTTCGAGGTCTTGGTCTGGTCAAAAATGAAGCCGATATTGGCGGGATCAAACTAAAATCTATTGACGGTGTTGCGGTTTATATCCGCGACGTGGCAACCATTACCCAAGAAGGTGCTTTGCGCTTTGGTGCAGTTACCCGTGACGGCAAGGAAGTTGTGCTTGGCATGGCATTGTCACGGATGGGTGAAAACGCCAAGGCAGTGGTTGAGAACGTTAAGGAAAAACTTA
Organism: Robiginitomaculum sp.; assembly: GCA_021647805.1. Taxonomy (GTDB): domain Bacteria; phylum Pseudomonadota; class Alphaproteobacteria; order Caulobacterales; family Maricaulaceae; genus Robiginitomaculum_B. Next base: position 3,984 of record JAKITZ010000095.1, on the reverse strand, counting down.
AAACTGTCGAGAAAGCCTTACCGCCTGGCGTGGTAGTAAAACCGATCTATGACCGTACTGATTTGGTTGAAAAAGCTGTGCATACTGCTGAAAAAGCCCTTATTGAAGGCTCCATACTGGTTGCTATTGTGCTGTTTTTGTTTTTAGGCGAAATTCGCTCGGCAATAGTGGTAATAACCGCTTTGCCATTAGCCATGCTGATCGCCTTTATCATGATGAATCAAGTAGGGTTATCCGCTAATCTAATGTCTTTGGCTGGACTGGCCATTGGCATAGGAATGATGGTCGATGGTGCGGTAGTTATGGTCGAAAATTCGTTTCGCATTATGTCGGAGCGAAAATCCGAAGGCAAAGGTCCGGTAAATCGGACAGCAGCAGTTCTTGCTGCCGCCAAAGAGGTCGCCAATCCAATGACCTTTGCCATTGCCATTATCATTATCGTATTCATGCCTTTGTTCAGCCTAGAAGGTCTTGAGGGCAAACTATTCAAACCAATGGCCTTTAATATCAGCTTTGCCATGGCCGGATCATTATTACTTACGTTAACTTTGATCCCGGTTCTTGCCGCGTTGATCCTAAAACCAATGGTAGAAAAAGACACGATTTTGGTGCGCTTTCTAAAACTTGGTTATTTGCCATTATTAGCATTTGCCCTTAGACGCAAAGCACTGGTCATGATCAGTGCTGTAATACTTCTGATTGGGTCGCTTAGCCTGTTTCCATTATTGGGAAAAGAGTTTATGCCGCAATTACAAGAAGGTTCTATCATGTGGCGGGTGTCTTCCATTCCGTCTACTTCTTTGGATCAATCCATCAAGATCGCCAAAAAAATCGAATTGGCATTAGGCGAATTTCCAGAGGTGGAAACCACTATATCTATGATCGGTCGCGCAGAAAAAGGCGAAACCGCCGATGTTAATTATATGGAAGTTTACACCGCTTTAAAACCGCATAAAGAATGGCCAGGCGATCGTGATATCACCGAGCTAGCGATCGACATGCGCGAAACTTTGGAAAAAGTTGCACCAACATCGATCATTGCCTTTACTCAACCTATTCAAATGCGGGTTGAGGAACTTATCTCCGGCGTTCGTGCAACTTTGGCAGTAAAACTTTATGGCGAAAACTTACAGGAGCTAGATCGTCTAAGCGCCCAAATCAAGGATGTGCTTGAAGGAGTGCAAGGTGTTGCCGATCTATCCCTAGAAGCCAATATTGGCAAACCACAAATCCGTATTGAAGTCGACCGTGAAGCCTTGGCTAGATATGGAATGAATGCTGATGATGTATTGACCATTGTTCGCACCGGTATCGGCAGCGAACCGGTAAGTACATTGATCGATGGCGTTAAACGCTTTGAAATCACCACTCGTTTTCAGGACAGTGCAAAGACATCGGTTGAGGCTATTGGCAATATCCCCATGCAGACCAGTTCGGGGGCAATAATACCCCTTTCTCAAGTAGCCAATATAACTATAGCCGAAGGATATTCATTCATCAGACGCGAACAGTTACAGCGTTATGCCGTAATACAAATGGATGTTCGTGGTCGTGATATTGATGGTTTTGTCCAAGATGCCAATGCCGCGATTGAGCAAAGCATTGATATGCCTGTAGGCTATTGGATAGAATGGGGCGGTGCGTTCGAAAACCAACAGCGGGCAATGGCTAAACTCGGCGTAATTGTTCCGGTAACCATCTTCTTTATTTTTGTGTTGCTGTACACTGCGTTTAATTCCTTGCGCTATGCAGGAATGATTATTGCCAATGTTCCATTTGCTACCATTGGCGGTTTGATCGCGCTTTATATATCCGGTCAATATTTATCAGTGCCATCGGCTATCGGCTTTATTGCCGTCTTTGGGGTGGCAATGTTAAATGGTATTGTGTTGCTTAGTTTTATCAACGAACTTCGTGACAAGGGTATGAGCGTTTATGATGCAGTTCGTAAAGGCGCTGAAATGCGCCTGCGACCGGTCATGATGACAGCCAGTGTTGCAATATTGGGATTAGTCCCGATGTTAATATCAAGCGGTGTCGGCGCTGAAACACAACGGCCATTGGCAGCTGTTGTTGTTGGTGGTCTTATTACCTCGACATTATTAACTCTGATCTTGCTACCGTTAATGTACGAGTTCTTTGAAACCCGCCGAGAACAAAAACTTGAGAAAAAACTGACTCTAAAACAGGAAGAAATATCATGAAAGAGATAAAAGCCTATATCCACAGAAACCGGGCGGCTGATGTCGTCCGGGCACTTCGTTTGGCCGATCTTGGTCATTTCGCCATGGTTGATGTCAAACAGGTGTTGCAAAGCCTTGGCTCTTCAGATCAGGAATATTCAATGGAGCTTGGCGCAAGGGTAATGACCGAAGTAAAATTGGAGCTGGTCTGTAAAGCAGAACGTCTGGAAGAAGCAATTTCTTTGATCAAGGAAAACGCTAAAACCGGACAAGAAGATTCTGGGTGTATCTATGTCAGTGACATAACTTCACAGCATCAAATTTAAGCGAAATACAAAACAAAAAACCCGGCAGAATTCTGCCGGGTTTCTAGTATCGCTATAAAAAGTAATGTGACTAAGTTTAGAAACTAAATCTAAACCCGGTACGCAATGTAGTATAGTTTAGCTCGTTCCTACTAATTACCCCGCCAACATCAGCTGGAGTGTCAAAGCTCAGATCATTAGCAATTCTAAATTCGCCAAATGTTGACAAACCATCATATAATTTCAACTCGATGCCGCCCCCATATGTCAAAGCCCATTCGGTTGCAGATATTGCATTAACAGGTGGCGCAAATGTATAATTTAGCCGGCTATCGAAATCGTATGCCGTTGCGCTTATTAAGCCATAAAGCGCAACTTTATCCGTTACATTGTGACCAAGACGTAAGTCTATACCATACGTCGAGTTTAACTCGACATTATTAACCAACACGCTATTGATGATTGTAGTGGCCGCGTTTTCAGTACTATAAAATGCTTCGGTAGAAACAAAGAAATCATTTGTAAAGCTGTATTTATAGCCAATTCCGCCGACAAAGCCGATCCCGGTTTCTTTATCAACAACAGAACCGCTTGGGCCACCAGATGCGCCGGCAAGAGGTTGATTACTTTCAGTGTTGCGTGTTTGGTTGTTTTCTTGTGTCGTGCTGTTTATCGAGCCTGATACATAAAAACCATCATTGGCAGAAGATGGCTGAGCAGCTCCAATACCGATAATTATTCCGGCGCTGATCAATGCTAATTTTGTTCTCATAGTGTCTCTCCTTTGTTGACTAGAGAACTGGTATCAAAAGGATATTGGGATCACTATCAAATCAACTTTTTGAAGCCGTTTGAGACAAAAAACTCACTAAAAAGTGTTATAGAATTTACTAGGGTCGCTAAACTTCAAACGCAGCAATAATTGGAATTATTTTTAATAATTCACAAGTAAATACATCTAGTAAAAAATATACTTGCTCATCAATAAATCTGCACAAACTTATCGCTAAGCTAAAATATAAATATAAATATATTTATATTTATGATCCATCAACTTACAGAAAACAATCTTAGTGGTCGCATTAAAACAGGTGCTGAATTGTGCCGCTGGCAACAAGGTTTGCTCTAATTTAGTATGCGCTCAAGAACGAGATATGATTGCTCTTCGCCCTCTTTACTAAGATAGCTCTCGCTTCTTATAAAAGCTGATTTATCACTTGGTAATGCTAAACTTAAAGAATGTTGATGATTAGAATCCAGCGACGATAAATTAGTAGCATCTTGAAACTCAAAATTAATTTTAGCTATTGTGCTATCAGCACTCATTCTAAGGCGCGGTTGATTTCCTTGCGGACAATAATGTGTCGCCAGCAAATTTACTCCATCTTGGTGGTAAAGCGTCAATGACCTAATGTTTCCATTATAAGACCATTGCTCACCCAATATAGTTTCATTGGCAATCAGTTCAAAATTAATACGTAATTTTGAATCATAGT
>JAKITZ010000094.1 GCA_021647805.1 Robiginitomaculum sp. | reverse complement strand
ACGTCGTTTCTAGATCATTCGAGTTATCTGTAAGACCCATGTTTGGAGAAAGTGCCCTAACATATGAACGGCGGCGAACCTCGCCCCCCAACTCCGGTATTGGCATATCGGTAGAGCTAGTTAGAAACCTAAGCGTCGAACGTTGAGCAATTTGCTGTGATGTTGCCTGTATGCGCTGTAAATCAAGACGCAAGCTAGTGTTATCAGAAACATCCAACGCAAAATTTAATGAACCTGTTAAATTGGTTTCCTCGCGTTGCCGCTTTGTATAAGTAGCGCCAGTAAATAGTGGTTGATCAAGACTAGGATCAAATGGAAATGTGTTGTCGAAGGGTATACGGAATGAACTTGTAACACCAGCTGGCAAAACAGGTATAAGGTTTTGAGAAATTATGACATCGTAATTATCACGCGTTGTATCGCGATACTGCAAAGACCCTGCGACACCAAATTTGTCATTAAATTTATATGCTGCGGTTATACTGGCTTGTAATTCATTACCAAACCCGCTAGCGAGACTGCCTTCGCGCTCAAAGCCAAAACTGAAGTATTTGTCACCATAATCAAGCCCAGATTTGGTTTCAATTTCGACAAGGCCACCAGAGCTGTCAGATTCATGACTTGGCAAAAGTGTTTTATGAATAGTGACTTGCGAAATATTCTCGGTCAAAAAACCAGTAAGGTCGATAGCACGACTAATACCTGTACCTTGTAGAGGAAGCCCGTTGAGTTTGATGTTTACAGCTTCGGCGTTAAACCCTCGAACAGATATTCGAGTACCCTCTCCTGTAGCATCATCACGCTCAAACGCGACCCCTGGAACGCGCCGCAGGGCTTCGGATATATTTTCTGCGGGGAACGCACCGATAAGATCAGAAGAAACAACTGTAGAATTGTTATCTGCTGAACGCTGCTGGTTAAGAGCTTGCATCAAAGACGAACGCTGGCTGGTGACAATTATTTCATCAGTAACCCTACCCATCACGAAATTCTGAACAGATTTTACATTGGAGCGGATTGTGACCGCATTCGTTTGTGTTTCAGTTCCCAGATAGTCTACTGAAATAGCATATGTCCCTGTTGGAGCGACCGCAAAACGGTACTCACCACGACTATTCGTCACAGCACTCAAACTGGTGCCTTCAAGATCAACAATCGCGCCTATAAGAGGAGAATCTGTGCCCGCATAAGTTACACGCCCGGCTACAGAGCCTGTTTGAGTGATTTGGGAATTTGCGTCTGAATTACCTGAAACACCAGATGCGCCTTGCGCTAAAGCCGGCGTTTGCATACTGCCCATCACCAGTGCCGAAACACCTGCTAATAGTGATCTTTTTACATTCGTAGAAATCATTTGGTCTTCCCCAAGGTTAGGCGCTTGCACACCACTCTCCCGCGTGATGACAATCATCCCGCTTTCAGTGAGACCACCTGAAAGACCAGTTCCTTCGAACATGATCGCTAATGCTTCGTCCAAAGTATACTTGCCGTTGACGGGGTTGATCCCGCCTGCATTCACCAAATCAAAAGAATATATAAATTCAATATCGGTTTGTTCATGAACATCATCTACGACTTTGCCAAGAGTACCTCCATCGATACGTAACACATACCGACCATTTGCATCCTGCGCAAAAGCAATTGTAGAGCTAAGAATACTCGCACCTACACATAGTATTGTTATGATTAACTTAGCTTGAATCCTCATATTTCTTCATTACTGGCATTATGACAAGCACACAATTCGGAACTTTCATTGGCCTCACAACTATAGACAGACCAAAAGTGCAAATCCGTAAACTTTTTTAAATAATACGAGAAACTCCTTGCTTTATATTACTATTGTATATGAGTACCGGTGCTGCCGCCATTGCCTTGATTGCATAAAAGCACTAGCTCTGGATCCTGTCACTCACTACGGTAAAGCTCAACATGGGTGGTGTTTGTACGATCAACTTCAATATTTGCCATAACGTTTAGAGCTTCAAATAACCGTTCGATATCACCGACCTTATAATAAGCCACAATTCTTTGAGACCGTAACTGATCGCCAGAAATCTCTATGGTCAAATCTGTGTAGCGGCTTATCTCTTGTATTACTTCTTCCAAGGTTTCACCGTTGAACGAAAGCTCACCATCTTGCCAATCAGTTTCTTTTTCGAAAACCAAGGGTTGAACCATAGCAATCATTTTAATGCCATTATCAAGAACTGCAGACTGACCAGCAGACACCTCTAAAACTTGGGAGGGAATTATCGGTTGCCGCAACGCCACAGCACCCGCAAATGGTTGCTTTGGTGTAGCAAATAACATCACTCGCCCTTCAGTGACCAGCACGTCAAGCTTTCCTTCGGTTAAATGTACACTAAACGCCGTACCAACTGCCGTTACGGTACCTTCATCTGTATTAACAGAAAAAGGCTTGCTTTTATTTGATGCCACATCAAAAAATGCCTCACCCCGTGATAAAAATATCTCTCGGCTTAGTTTTGAATAAGTTACAGATATTTCGCTATTTGTGTTCAGGATTATTTGCGACCCGTCTGGCAGGTCAATCGTTTCCTGTTCTCCAATATCCGTTGCATAATGAGCCGTGAATTGGCGATCTGCTTTTGTCGCGTAATTATACGCAGGGACCGAAACAATGGCAATAATTGATGCGGCAATAGCACCTTTAAAAACCCGTTTAACCAAGGACATAGTTCTTGCAATGCGGTCTTGTTTTAGCGGCTCTACTGCAGCATCATTTTGAGCATAATCCGTTAGTTGCTCCACAAAGTCTAGCCCGTCCCAGAATTGGGATAAGCCTTCGAATATATCTTTGTGCCGCACGCTTTGTGTTCGCCATTTTTCAAAACTTACAATATCCGACGCAGCCACATCATCTCTTTGCAACCGCATTATCCATTCAGCCGCCTCTTGCTCGATAAGGTGAACATCTGGTAAAGGTATGATTGTTGGATCGTTCATTTTCATTTTTTTGGCTTGTCTTTATTCATATTTTTTAATTTGCTCGTGTCACTTTGCACTCTTCGTTGTGGAGTCGCCCAAAAACTCGCAAGATCATGGCCATTGTCAGTTAAGTAACGACGACATTGCAACATAGCAGCCACAGCACGTTTCTCGACAGTGCTAACCGATACGTTTAACCGTGTAGCTATTTGCTTAAACTGCAATCCGTCCACTCTTCGCATAACAAACACTCGTCTTAGTTCTGCCGGCAGACTTGCCAAAGCCTGAGAAAAAATAAACAATCGTTGCCGCGCGTCTAAAATATCTTCCGCAGAAATTGCCTGCTCATCCTTATAGACAGATAAGATCACAGAATCCTCAATTGAAACTGAAGTTGTATTGACCTTTCGCATCGCTTCGTTAACCGCCAAGTTTTTTGCAATACGAAACAATAACCGTTCAGGTTCATGAATATCACTGCGCTGCTCTGCCGCAAAACCCATCAAAAAAACATCCTGCGTAACCTCATCAATATCCGCAGGGTTAGAGCGGTATTTTGCAACTATCCTACGGATCATGTTCTGCTGATTTTGGAATGCTACCAGTATTTTTGACATTCTTGTTAATTCCAAACAGCAGTTAACGATTAATGGAGCAAATGAAATATACCACAAATGACCAAAAACACCATAGTCAATTTACGACAACTAATTCATGACGTGTCCGGGTCAACTCCGAGGGCGCGCAAAAGGGAAACGGATATATTGATGCCTTGTTGCCAGTTGCGAATTTCTCGTTCTTGCAGGCTTAATCGGGATTGCTGCTCCCGGATAAAATCAAATGCGTCGCCTGTACCGGATTGGTAAAGAGTTTCTGTAAGCTTTGTGGCGCGGTCTTGCGCTTCTGCCTGAGATTTGAGAATTTCGATCTGGCGAATATTATTGCCCTGCTGGATCAAAGCGGTCTCCACATCTGACAATGCGGATAATATCGTGTTCTGATAGCGGTTCAGGCTTTGCTCTATCGCGATTTCATTGATCTCGACATTGCGCCTACGGTTTCCATTATCGAGAAATATTTGCCTGACACTCGCCGCCGCCGAGCGTGATATTGTGTCGAGAGATAAAAACTTCAATAAGTCATTAGAGGCCGTCCCTGTATTCGCAGACAGCGAAAATGTTGGTAAAAAAGCTGTGCGCGCGATATGAAGAGAAAGATAAGCTTGCTCAATAGAGCGCTCGGCATTTTGAATATCTGGCCGCGCCACCAACACATGAGAGGGTGTATCTGGTGTCAGCCTTGGTATTTCAAACATGTCAATCGCGCGTGCTTTTAGGCGAAAGTCCTGCGGCGTTTGACCAAGCACAATCGCCAGACTTTGTTCAGTTTGTTGCCGCCGAGCTATAAAGTCTTCAATCGCACTTTTGCGGTTTTGGATATCGGCGTCCAATTGGTCAATGCCTAGCCGTGTAATAGCCCCGGCACTTAGACGAACGGCTTGCAACTCTCGCCACCTCTCAAAGGCCGTTAAACTTCTTCGCCTAAGATTTAAAATTTCATCTTGCACCCGTAAACTAAAATACAACGATGCAATACTGGCCGCAGTTGAAATGCGTAGGGTTTTTAAATTGGACTCGCTATTATCAATAGATAGCTCCTGACGCTCAACCCCAGCCCTTATACGGTTCCAAAAATCAATCTCGTAGCTGGCAGACGCAGACAGAGAATAGCTATCGGCTACGCGCCTCCCATTTGAAACACTAAGCCCGCCATTACCGCTAATACCGTAATTAATTTTCTGGCCTTGGCGTACACCCTCAAGAGAAATAAGCGCCTGATCAAGTGATAAATAGGCGTTCTTCATGTTAAGGTTATTAGCGAGGCCTTGGGCGATCAAATCTTGTAAAACAGGATCACCAAGGCTCTGCCAATTTATGTTGGCAGGAAACTCAGCCGACACACGTTCTTGCCATGCCCGTGGCATTGTCTGCGCCGAAACATCATTGATAGCCGGACCCGCATCAGGAAGCGTGCGCAGGCTTTGGCAGCCTGTTACAAGTGACAGTGCAATTGCGATTGGCGCTATAATAAGAAATTTCAAGTCCTACTCCTTTGGCTTCTTGAACATGACCCGCACCGATTGACCGATCAAGAGCGGAATATCCGGTGCGGAGATCACAACATCTATAGATGCAGGACTAGTTCCCCTCATGAACATTCCTGTGTTTTCCGGTGACGAGAAAACCTGCGCAATTCTCGCCACGGTTCCAACGTGTCTCTCTTTTGCGTTTGACGTAGATACCAAAACAACCTGCTGCCCGACGAAAACCTTGACATAGCCTGCCTCCGTGAGACTAACTCTGACAATGCGCTCGGTATCGGGCATAAGCAAAAATGCTGTGGAGACAGCGTTAGTAGAAGCGCTTACACCCGGGCGCACTTCGGATTTGATGATATATCCGTCAACCGGAGCACGGATATTGCGTTGCTCCAGTTTAAAACGTGCCGTCTCGACACTGGTTTTTACCCTGACCAACGCGGTCTCTTGTACTTTAAGCGCAAATCGCGCCCGCTCTACCGCATCAGCAGCACGGTCAAGCAGCAGCCCTGGCACGGCGTCCTGTTCTCTTTGAACTTGTGTTCTTTTAAGCTCCCGTTCGTCAATTTTTAACTTTAATTTAGCTTGGTCGATATTGATTAACGCAGAAGCATAAGAGGCCTGCGCATTGCGAAGGGCGATACGTTCCGCATCATCTTCCATCACAGCAAGAACTTGCCCAGCCTTCACTTTTGTGCCCTCATAGGCAAGTATTTCCTTGTAGGTTCCGCCGACCCGCGCAGATACATCTATCAACCCGCCTTCCACATCAACCCTTCCCTTGGTTACAAAGGCATAAGGGGTTTGCGGCACTACTCTGATCGTTTGTGTATTGCTTTCCTTGGCTTTTTCACGGAGCTTCGACGCACCAAAAGCTAGGGCGCTGATGACTATAATAATAATGAGCCAAGTCCAAAAAGAGCTTAAAATTCGCTTTACAAAATTCATGTTATATCCTTTTGACTGTCAGAAATAATCTGCCCATCTTCAATTTTTAATATCCGATCAGCAAATGGTATCAAGCGATCATCATGGGTGACACAAAACACCATAGCATTGTGGGTTTTGGCAGCTTGCCTTAAAAGCTGCGCGACGGCGGCCCCGTTTTCTGTGTCGAGCGCCGAGGTTGGCTCGTCGCAAAAAATCAGCTTTGGGTCTTTGGCCAACATTCGTGCAATGGCAACGCGCTGATTTTCACCGCCCGACATTTCATTTGGCCGCGAATGAGCGCGTTCTGCCAAATCCACTTCGGCCAATACGGCCTTGGCCTGACTGTTCGCGGTTTTTGTGTCAAACCCCATATGCTTAAGCGGCAGGACAATTTGCTCAAAGGCGGTTAAAGCTGGAAATAAGCCAACAGACTGAAACACAAAGCCACAATTTTTACGGCGAAATTTGGTTATCTTGCCGGAGCTTTGCCCCCATAAATCATCCCCCATAACCATCACTGAGCCGTCGTCCGGAGCTTGCAATCCGCCGAGCACAGAAATAAGCGAAGATTTACCAGAACCAGACGGCCCCATAAGCAAAGTAATTTCGCCGGCATTAAGCGCAAGATCAATCCCGTCTAAAGCGGTCACCTTCCCCGCTCCCTTGCCAAACACTTTGCGCAGGGACTTTGCTTGCACAACAACTTGCTCACCCCTATTCAATTCCGAACCTCACATTGGACAGTACATCTTGTGGGTTACATAATTTTTCTACAATAGGACTATGATCGTATTCGTTCTCGTCCAATCGCTCATCCCTGCTCGTGTCGGATTTTTCGAAAAGGCTGGTAACGACCTTATCTACAGAAGCTTCACCTTTGGATATCCAGCCATCATAGTCTGTATCCAAATCCTTAAAAGATGCTGCACACTCTGTATCAGTGTCTTTTTGGGAACCACAAGATGCCAATGCCAATAGCATTAAGGCGCCGCCAATGATAAAAATACCATGCCTGAATTTATTCATATCAAACTCCATTTTAATAAAAATTATCACGCCTATAAAACTGTGAAAAACAAATACTTCATCACCACGTTCACCGCATCAGCTCCACGGCTTTTATTTTTGTTATGGCGCTTAGGGACAACAATCCAGCAAGTAAGGAGATGACCATTAAGACGGCGGGGACACCGGTCATGACCCAGTTTGGATATGTTAGATATACACCCATAGTTTCCAGCACATATTTAAACACCAAAGCCCCGCTAAACGATACGGCGACGCTAAACACTCCCAGCCAGAACGCCTGTTCCATAGCAATGCCGGATATTTGCCATTTACTCACCCCGAGCGCCTGCAAAGTACCAAATTCCATCCGATAAGCCAAAATAGCCCCTCGCATAATAAACCCGGCAATTATGCTGATAATTAACAGCATCACCACCACAATCAAAATCATCCCCCTTTGTTCGGCCAGCAGGCTCTGCATACTCTCAATAAATACTTTATCCGCCGGACGAGACACCTGTAAGCTGTAGGGTCGCAACATGATGGACAATTCAGCAATGGTGGTATCAAGTTTTGATTTATCCTTGACGCGGATCAAGTACATTACCGGAGAGGCGGTCTGAGCATCAGGAATAATTCTATTTGCAGTTTCATAAGACATTAACACGAATTTAGTGGTAATTTGAGGGTTATCAATAATGGCACCAATTTTAAACATGACTCTTTTTCTAGTTCCAAAGCTCATTGTGCTTATGGCGTCACCAAGTCCAATATTTATTTTTCTTGCCAAAGGCTTAGAAATAGCGACATAGCCCGTCGATTGTAAAACGGATCTGACATTGTCAGGAATGTATTCTGGCAAACTCAAGCTATCCGGGCCGGTATTTACAATGCGGTTTAATGCCTTAAAAATTTTTCCTTGAAATTTCCAAGACATAACGCGCACGCTCTGGCTTCGGAAAGGTTCAATAAATGAAATATCTTCGTGAAGCCAAATGTTAGCAGCACTATTAACATCAAGGCGTCGAGAACCCAGCATCTCCGATTTTATAGCGTTTATGGCCATCTCTTCATCTGCAAGTACACGAGTGTCAGAAACCAGAATATCGGCGTTAAACCGTCTCTCGAAGGCACCAATTCTATCTAACCCAGCCTGACCATAGCCTAAGATTAGATAAAATAAAATTCCGATCAAAGACAGCAGAAAAACAACGGCGAAAGATCGCCGCCACCCATATTCAAAATTCGCCCTCGCTAATGATCTCATTGATAGGTTCATCTTACCATTATTACTGTATTGGGAAAACCAAGTGTCGCAACTATAAGGACATATGAGAACGTGTTTACCGTAAAACTATTCATTACAAATCGTTAATATTTTCTGTAAATATCTTTGTCGCGTCAATGAAACGGACAAGAACGGGTAAGCAATCAACCGATGAGCGGATTGTCAAAGGTATCAAACGCAAAGCCTTGGAAAAACGGTCATGGAATGTTGAAAAATTTATTTCAAAGTGAACTTTACCTGTTTAGTCCTTGTAAAACCACATGCTGTACGCATGATGGGCTTAGCATTGCTTTCGAGTCTCTTTCAAAACTGCATTTTAATTCATCAATGCGAACAGCTTGCACATCAGAGCAGGACGCGCCGTTTATAATAAAGCCAGAACGATCTCATAATGCGTGCTGCGCCTGCCACCAGACCCCTTTTCCAGCAACCCACTTTTTTATCAAAGCTGCAATATCTCGATTTGCTCTGCCTTGTAAACACTTTCCAACCCTAGCCCACTTTGATGATGTTATCTTGCCTGCAAATCTACCCAGCATCCGACTAAGAACCGTGATCTGGCAGTCATTCAGTGAAATTGTTGCCGGCACGCTTCCAAAGTCTAGCCTTGAGAGTCACCTACGATAACACGTC
>JAKITZ010000093.1 GCA_021647805.1 Robiginitomaculum sp. | reverse complement strand
CAATACACATTACCGGCGATGAAAATTGGGCATTGACGATGGCCCAACGGGCAAAAAATTCAAACATAGGTGCGATGGTTTTACTTGGGTCCGGAAGTGTAATGATCTCGGTCTGGACTGGATCAACAGCGCTTGGTGCTGTGGTAGGAGCATCACTGCCCGACCTTGAAAAATTCGGTTTAGGTTTTGCCTTTACTGCCGCTTTCCTCGCCATGGCACGAGGGATGTGGCGCGGGCAAAAGAATGCAGTGCCATGGTTGGGGTGCTTTGCCGTGACTTGCCTGTTTGTTGTCTATGGAACTCCCAAAGCCTACGCGATCATAGCTGGTTCTGTGGTCGGGGTTTTCTTGTCGATGGCGGTTCGCCATATACAGGAGGCTGAGGAATGACATCCTCTTATTGGATATTTATCGGTGTTCTTGCGATTGCGGCTTTTTCTATTCGTGTTACCGGGTTGATTGCTGGAAATGCTATCCGTAAGTCCCGCCTGGCACCATTGCTCAATGATTTGCCGGGGTTGATAATAGTATCTCTCGTGGCCGCATCAATGGCTGGTCAACCTGTAATGACATGGGTTGCAGCAACAGTTGCGCTAGGCATCGCCTGGAAAACAAATAATGTCATCGTTACGATGATCGTTGGTGTCGTTACGTTCGCTGGATTGCCGTTGTATTAGCCCATAGCTGTGCAATAGCGAACATACCGAAATGAATTGAACCGTCGGCAAAGTCCGAATAGCTACCCTTGATGTCAACCAGATTACCAACAATTTGAATGTCCGGTTTCGAGATTTGAATACCGAATATATGAATTCCCCCAAAAGCCCGCTAAGGGTCGAAAGTGACTACGCTGGTATGTCCACTTTGCTGTCGGTTGCGGTGTTAAAATCGGCTCCCTCTAGCTGCCTCACTTTACCGCTTTGCCCGATAAATAAAACTTATGCACAATTTGTGGAAAGACGTTAACCTTTATTAAAGGTCGTCCGTGCGGGGAAAATTTCATGTGCTAATGTCCTTTGCAACAAATGGGAAAAACGGCACATAATCTAAGGGGATTTCGCGGTGGGACATACACCTGCTTTCAAAATTGACGGCCAGGGTGCGCTTTCAGACGCTGAAGAAAACAACAAGGCCAAACACGCGGCCCTGCGTTATATTCTCGATGCCTGGGAAGAAGCTGTTTATGACGGCATTGACCCTGATTGCGTTGCAACTGCCGCAATTTTTGCCGCCCTTTCTGACATGATCGCCACCTATGGCGAGGAACCGGTCGCCAAAATGGTCGAGCGCCTGCCCGACCGCATCCGCATCGGTGAGTTTACCGTTGCTCGCGCAACGCAGTAGACTCAGATACTTTTCTGCAAAGTCTCCAGAAACCCGACCGGCTGACCGGCGGCGTTGCCGATGATTTCATCATCCCACATGACTGTATTGCCACGGATAATCGTTCCGATGGGCCAGCCTTTTACTTCACTGCCATCATAGGGCGTCCAGCCGCAGCGGCTTTCTATCCAGTCATTGGTAATGGTGCGGCTGGCGGACATGTCGACGATGGTAAAGTCTGCATCATAACCGGCTGCAATGCGGCCCTTTTGGCTGATGCCGAAAATGCGGCACGGGCCGTGGCTGGTCAGATCGACAAAGCGTTCAAGGCTGAGATTGCCGTTGTTGACATGGGTCAGCATAATCGGAACCAGCGTTTGCACACCGGGCATGCCCGATGGTGACAACGGATAGGGCTGTTCTTTTTCTTCAATGGTATGCGGGGCATGGTCTGAGCCAAGCACATCAACCACCCCGTCGGCCAGGCCGCGCCACAGCCCGGCGCGGTGTTCTGCGCTGCGAATGGGCGGGTTCATCTGGGCATAGGTGCCAAGGCTTTCATAAGCCTCTGGCGCTGCCAGCGTGAGATGCTGGGGGGTAAGTTCTACTGTTGCCACATCCTTGTTGGCAGCCAGCAGCGGAATTTCTTCTGCTGTCGAAATATGCAGAACATGAATGCGCTTGCCGGTCTTGCGAGCGATGCGTATCAGGCGCTCGGTGCACAGGCGGGCAGCTTCGGCATCGCGCCACACCGGGTGGCTGGAGGGGTCTCCCTCGATGCGCTCGCCCTCACGGGCAATCAGTCGGGCTTCATCTTCAGAGTGAAATGCGGCCCGGCGGTTGATGGCTGAGAGAATGGCTTCGACCCCGCCATCATCATCAACCAGCAAATCTTCAGGGCCGGTAGGAGTTCCAAGCGGCATGCCCTCCAACGTCATATTCGGGCCAATCGGCTCACCAGAAGGTTTTGGCCCCGGCGGTATCGGTTTTGGGTATGGCGCTTTATTGCGCCAGCCACCGGGTACATCAACCGAACCCAGCAAGACTTGTAGAATATGAATAGCCCGACAAGTATGAAAACCATTAGAATGAGCAGAGATGCCGCGCATGGCATGAAATGAAACCGGTCTGCCAATCATCTTGTCATGTTTACGACCCCAGACATCTGTCCAAGGTTGATCAATGACAATTTCTTCTTCAAATGCCACTTGCGCCAGTTCGGCAGCGATCCGCCTTATAGTATCCGCCGGTACGCCAGTGGTTTCGGCCACCGCATCAGGAGCATATTTGTCATTCAAAAAACGTTTAGCCAATAACTCGAACGCCGGCACAACTTGTTTTTTGCGAACAGTTCTTGCGCCAACCAATGCCGGAGTAATATCGGCATCCATCGCCGAGACCGGTTTTTTCTTTTTCAAGTCATAACAAAGCGGATTACCCTTTTTGTCGCGCAAAACCAAACCGTCATCTTCCCCGCCGGGGTTTTGAATAATTAGCCATGGAGCATTCGAATAGCGCGCCAGATATTTGAAATCGACTTTTTCAGCTTTGAGCAATTCATGTATCAAAGCAAAGATAAACAAACCATCAGTACCGGGGCGAATACCGATCCATTCATCTGCAATAGAATTATAGCCGTTGCGCGATGGATTAACCGCCACAAATTTGGCATCACCTCTGGTTTTTAACTTGCCCAATCCTATTTTTATCGGATTGCTGTCATGATCTTCTGCCACTCCGAACATCATAAAGTATTTGGTTAAATCCCAATCCGGTTCGCCAAATTCCCAAAACGCACCGCCAACAGTATATATCCCGCCCGCAGCCATATTTACCGAACAAAATCCACCATGAGCGGCAAAATTCCTAGTGCCAAATTGTTTTGCCCACCAGCCGGTCAATGATTGGCTTTGATCGCGTCCGGTAAAGAACGCCAATCGCGACGGATCTTTTGCCTTTGCATCGCCCAGCCATTTTTCGGCCAAGGCCAAAGCCTCGTCCCATTCTATTTCTTTGAACTTGCCTTCTCCGCGTTCGCCAACACGCAATAATGGCTTGGTTAATTTGGCCGGAGAATACTGGGTCATAATACCGGCAGAACCCTTGGCGCACAGAACACCCTTGTTTATCGGATGATCAGGATTGCCTTCGATATAACGAACTTTGCCTTCTTTTAGATGCACTTTGATACCGCAACGACAAGCACACATATAACAGGTCGTGGTTTTAACCTCATCGGCCACTTCTGGCGACAAATTGACCTTTTGCTTGATCGTTGCAAATGGATTTTTGCTCAACACCCGCTCCCCAGCTATCTGCACCCTTTTATGAGCGCTCTCTAATATAACACTGCCAGTGTTTGTATGAAAACTCAATCAGGAATTTTCGTTCCTCTTAACCGACGATCAGAATATTCTCAGCCACAACCAATTACTCCCCCAACCCAAGCCATACCAAAAAGCTGATACGGCAATCATCACCCCATATATGGCCAAGATATGCGCCAAAAATGTGTACCTGTTTGCCCAATAAGAGTATTCATCAGTGGTACATTCTAGGTGGTTACTCCACATTTTTTTAGCAACACGAAAAATCGTTTGCGCCAATGCACCCACATAAAGGCTCGGCATTAAAGGCCAATGATTAATTCCAGCAAAAGCGATAGTTCCAACAATCGTAAACCCAACAACAACAGAAACCACCAAATACCAAGCAGTTAGTGTGTCTTCCAATTCACCTTCAATTACTTCTTGTTCATCACGCATGACTACTCTTGCCTAATCTAAATGAAACAAAACTTTAACCGCATCAGCAAATATGTCCAAACCTGACATAAACTAAGGAACTGACAAAGATAGCAGATAAAGAGTTCGGAATGAGGGAGACACGTCCTTAGAGGTGAAAATACCCATTCATTTTCCAGCACGCCCTGTCATGTCGGGCATCTAGCCGGTATCCAACCTTGTACTTGCTGCGAGAGCTGATGACAGAAAAACTGGATCACCCGGACAATCCCTGTGATGATAATACATGGTGACGTCGCCCCCCTCCGTCGACTTCGTCGCCACCTCCCCCGCAAACGGTGGAGGAAAAACGTGTAGAGTGCAAACAAGGGTCACGTGCCCCTTAGAACAAAACCCTTGCTAACCCTTAAATAACAATCATTGGCAAAGCTGTTATCTGAAACGAGGGTCATTTGGCAAAGAATTAGCACTCATTGACCCTTAGTCACCCTTGAACATCGGGGATAAGTTCCAGACATGCCCGCTTTATCCGCGTTTGCTATAATGGTCTTGCAAGTAGTCATTACACATCTATTTGCGGCTGTTTCACATTGTTAATACGCGATAAGCCGAGCAAAACATGAGCTTTGGGAGGTTGCCAGAGGTTTTCAAGCAAACCAAAAGATTTGCTTTTATTAGGCATTTTTAGTTTTATCCTATGAGGAAAACAGCAAATATCGCTGAGGTTTTTCTTTTACGCTCAAAATACTGTTTAATTGAGTGTTTTGAGTATAGACAAACAAGCTTTTACTTTAGCACCCCCTCCGGACGCTTCGCGCCCACCTCCCCCATAAAGGTGGAGGAAACCAGTTCTTGGCTCGACAAAGAAAGAGAACCATTACTCTAAAACGGTAATGATTTTCCTTCGAGGAATGGTAGTTTTAGGACAATCAGTAAATCGCGCAATTCCTGTCTTGCCGCCACATGGCTCATGGTGAAGTTCACCGGACTTCCCTTTTCGGTTAGGTCAAGCAAGGTTAACCCAGCCGGGAACAGTTCGCGGTAAATAACCCGCTCGGCAAAACCCGGTGCCAGACGAAAGCCGATACGACTGGCCAACACGTTCAAGCCCTCAGCAACCCGTTGTTTGTTGCGGGCATTTATGCTGCTCATTCGGTTGCGCATCACCACCCAGTCTATTGGCGTTTTGTTGGTTCTGGCTTTGATTTTACGAGCTTCCCAGACCATTTCACTATAGAATGACGGGCTTTGAACTTCTAGAGTTGATGGATCCACTTTCGCCAGTAAATCAAAATCAACAAAGCTATCATTGATCGGTGTAACCAAAGTATCAGCCGTCGCATGGGCTATTCTGGCGTAATGAGTATGACTGCCCGGAGCATCAACAATTATATGATCGCAATGTTCAGCTAGCGCCAAAACCGCATCATTCCACCAATTGCTTTCCTCGTCCTCCGCGGCATCAAGGTCGCGCAATGATGAGGGGTCAAGGGCGATATGCGCCGGATGCGGCAATTCTGAGCCGGATTGTTCAGACCAATTAGTCCGGTTTTCCAAAAACCTTGATAAGGTACGTTGGCGCACATCAAGGTCAATCACCCCGACTTTTGCACCGGCTCGTAACAAGGAGATCGCAAGGTGAAACGCAATGGTTGACTTTCCAGCACCACCTTTTTCATTACCAACAACTATTGTATAGGGGCTGGTAACGGTTTGTGGGTTAAACTCTGTCTCCATAATTTATTTCTCGCCCTAAAAGAGAGTTCCATGCCGTTATTTTTTGCAAGTCCCCGCCTTCCCTGCAAGACCAGTATGATGCGAGTCGCTATCTCTGTGGGGATATTTTTACTGTTTATGCTGAATAATGTCGCGGCCTTGGCACAGATAAACATCGAGCCAACCAGAATAGTGCTTGGGCATGATGACCGCACCGCAATAATAATCATCAGCAATTCAAGTCTGTTACCACAAATAGTCACACCGGTTTGGACGGAACTTGTCCAAGGTAATGATGGAGTTTTGCACCCTAGCGGTAAAGAAACCGCTCCGCTAGATTATACACCGATCAAAATTTGGCCCCGCACAGCCATACTAAAGGCAGGAAAAGCCATTAGTTTTTCAGTATTGCTTGACCCAGACAGAGAAATATCCGGTGAAACCCGTATTCATTTACGGTTTAATGTTGACCCGCAATTTGGTAATGGCCCCAGATGGGCAGCGGTTATTCCGGTGTTTGTTCGGGATCGTTTATCTGAGCCAGATGTGCAAATACTTGGCGTGACCGCGCAAGGTGATGAAAAGCTGTTGGTAACACTAAGCAATAGCGGACAAGCAAGTCCGCATGGGTATTTAGTGGTTTTCGATAGTTATGGCAGACGTTTGACCACATTAAACAATGTAAACTTATTCTCGCAAAAAGAAGCAGTTACATTTTCTGTCGCCATGGACACATGGCCAAAGGGAGCCATGAAGGTACGTTATATCGGTGATGCTGAATTTACTGGAATTTTATTTGCCGAGCAAGGTTTCTAAAGCAATTTTCAGCAAAAGTGTATGCGGTTAATTACTTTATCTCGAGGCGAAGTCACACCTAGTTAATTATAACATTAATGGTCACAGGCGGACGGTCGTCCTTACCAACCAAAAAGAGTTGGCTAAGATTGCGATCACTAAAAATTTAGATCAGCCCTGATCAAGCCCAGTAAAATCAGTTTCGATACAAGAAATCCCTTGGCTCTGTAATTGCTGGCAGCGTTCCATTACCTCGGTTTCCGAAAATATAGGCCCAGCCTTTAGCCGCATAAACACACCCTTTGCCCCCAGATCAACCTGCTCAATTCGCGGTCTAAGGCCAGAAAAAATCTCTGGAGCTTTTGCCTTTAGCTCATTCCACCCGGCAATCGCTCGTGATTGATCACGGTATGAACCTATTTGCATTGCAAAAAATAACGATTTCGCGTTATCAAGTTGCGGTGCTGGAGCCAAAACTGGATTATTCTCCTTGGTGATAGGCTTGCTGGTAGATTTAGGCATTGATGCAAGATGAAGTTTGGTAGCCGGTGAGATTTGTTGTTTCTCCAATGGCAATAATACCGGCAAAGCATATTGCGTAGTTGGCTTTTGTTCTGCCGGCAATAATGTTGCTGTTCGACTTGCTTTTGCAGGTAATGCAGATTGTTCGAAGTTTTTTGTCAGTAATGCATTGGCCAATGAGTAAATTTGCGGAGCTAATGGTTTGATTGCTTCCCAATCGTCTTTTTCCTTCACCTCGCGCAATCGCTCGGAAACCACATTGGCAGCAATGCGCAAATCGCGATCAGATGGCTCCAAATACTCCATCTCCTGCTGTGTGCCAGTAGCATCAATGCGATAATCAACACAGGCCGCCAGCAATGGAAACAAAAGCAACAGTATAATTGGTAAATTAAATTTCATAGCTTCTTATTGCTATGATTTTCCTTGCCGAAAAGTTAATATGGGCTTTGTTTACCACGCCCCTAATTTGCGTAATTCGGCCTCTATATTTTGTGGTAATGAATTAGGTTTTTTCGTGCTTAGCAAATCTGTTGGAGCGTCAGCCGCTGGTAAATAACGCCAACCCTGAAACGGACGGCGCTGTTGAATTTCAGTTGCGACAAGGTCATGCTCCAACACAATTTTGCAACGCTTTATGCCGTCCGCAGTGGTGATCCTCTCTAGTGCAACAATGTTTTGGCGCACACAAACCGAACCCTTGATCACCCAGTAAAGCGAGCCATACCCAAGTATTTCATCTACTCTTCGCGGCATCATTCGAGTAATGTGAAACGGGTTTTGCCGCTCATTGGCCTGCTGCCGTATCATTCTTCTTGCGTCTTGCAATTCGGCCAAATGCTTTATGCTTTTGACCCCGACACATAATTTAACCAGATGTAAAACCATAGATATGTGTAGCCAGCATAATAGTTATTGGCAAACCCAAATATATGAGTTTATCGTTTTTCTATAGCAAAGCGGCGAGTTTTCTCCACCACGTTAAAGCTTTTCACCAAAACCTTGGCTATCACTTTGATGTCCATATTTGTTTCCAGCAAAGGCCCACCTAACCAAGCTTGTTGATACTCAAATTGCATTGAATAAGCTTTGATTTTCACCATTCTGCTAGCCTTAAACGATTTGGGAGCAAAAATTTTGGTTCGCACGATCATGCCAGATGTCGCATCAAGCTCGATCTCCCCACTAAGATGTTTGGCAACATCAGCTTTAAGCTGACCACCGGGCATTATATATTCTCCGGCTATCGAAAATGAATATATGGTATTGCCATTTTCGCTGATTGATTGTTGCACAGGCGAGCCGATTAAGCCCATAAAGCGCTCAAGGTTTTCGATGGCATGAGTAATTTTTTCCACATCTGATTGTAAGTCATCTTGCTGCTTTTGCGCTAATAACCCGGCATACCTTTTAGGAGCTAATTCTTCGGTTGGCGCTACAATTTGTAACTGCTCGCCATTAGCAAGCGCTGGATCAAATGCAATTTCGATCATTAACTCACCACTGGAATGGTGCTGGAATTTATAACTGAAACGCGCTCCTTTATTAGAGCTGGCCGCGGCCTCTACCTTTTCAAAAGCAGATTGCAATTTCACCGGTATTTGTAGCGTGGTTTCACTGTCTGTTTCCTTAGCGCTTGCGTTTGTCACAACAAATAAGCTCAAAAACAAAATGGCAATTATTTGGTATTTCATACTAATTAGTCCTAATTATTTTTTAACAAAATTGGAAAATGTAATTTCTGATTTTTCGTTAAATTTCTGGAACAATGCCGATCCGGAAACTGCAGATTCTGATCTTACCTGAACTATCGGTCCTTCGTGCCAAGCCGGGGCAAAATGCAATTTCACATTAAAATTCTTGATTTTGGCAA
>JAKITZ010000092.1 GCA_021647805.1 Robiginitomaculum sp. | reverse complement strand
AACTATTGCTAACATGACATCACGTTTGCGTAACGGTTACTATGTGCAAGCCAGACCTGTCGCTGGCTATAAGTATATCAAGGGCAATGGCAAAGAGATTGTGCGCGATGAACCGATAGCGTCCATCGTTCAAGAAGCCTTGGAAGGGTTTAATACTGGACGCTTCGGCTCTGCTGGTGAAGTGCGACAATTCCTGCAAGATCAACCTGAATTCCCCAAACCTAAAAGCGGGGTGGTTTCGCATCAGCGGGCGTTCGTATTGCTGCGCAATCATACTTATGCGGGAATGTTAGATGGAAGGAGTTGGAATTTAGGGATTTTAAAAGGTAATCACGAACCGCTTATTTCATATGAAGCATTTTTGAAAAACCAAGACTTGCTGGCCAATAAAAAGCGCGTATCAAACCGCGTTAATATCGGACAGGACTTTATCTTGCGCGGCGCTGTTGCGTGTGGGGACTGTGGCAACGCCCTGACGGCCTGCTGGAGCAAAAGTAAAACAGGCAAAAAACATCCATATTATCTTTGCCACAAAAAGGGCTGTGTAAGCCATCGAAAGTCTATACGGCGCGATAAGATAGAGGGTGAATTTGCAGACCTTCTAAAATCCTTGCAGCCTACAAAACAGTTATTTGATATTGCAGGCAAGATGTTCAAAGACCTTTGGGACTTTCAAACCCTTTCAAACTCAGAGCGTATAAAGCGCTTGAAGGGGCAGATTGTCAAAATTGATACAGACATGTCCAAATTGGTTGATAAGCTCATCGACACCGAGAACGCGCTTGTTGTTCAAAAGATTGAAGATAAAATCAATCAAATGGAGCAAAACAAGCTCGCAATCGTCCAAAAATGCGGAAATTTAGGCAAAGCAAAGCGAGGCTATAGCGAAATGTTCGAACTCGCCTTGCGCTTTCTATCAAGTCCTTGGAATATATGGGAAAACGGGTCTTTCCTAGACCGCCGTAATGTCCTTAAATTGGCCTTTGCAGGGCAGATACCCTATACCCGTGAAAACGGGTTTTCGAACCCCAAAATATCGTTACCTTTCAAAGTCTTAGGTACTAGTTTGGACGCTGAAAAAGGAATGGCGCGCCGAGGAAGATTCGAACTCCCGACCCCCAGATTCGTAGTCTGGTGCTCTATCCAGCTGAGCTATCGGCGCGTACTTAAAACATAAGTCTTGAAGCGGCGCGGAACGTAGCCGTTGCCGCCATACTTGGCAAGCGGGCAATTCACATCATTTCATCTAATTATCGCACCAATCGCGATAACATTGGTGCTGGCCGGTAGTCGTCGCCGAAATAACTGCCCGAGCCACCGCTTGCGTTAGACAATCGGCGGCTAATGAGCCGATGCGCGACAACATCATAGCATCAATTGGCGGCTCAGTTTTATCATCAGCAGCTAAGGCAAAAACCACATCGCCATCAAATGGCGCAGCGATTGGCCGAATGGCGCGGGCAAGGCCAGCTTGCGCCATTTTTGCCATGCGTTTGGCCTGTGCCTGCGTTAATTGCATATCGGTCGCAACCACCGCCAAGCTGGTGTTTTGTCTTGCGCCGGGATTGATCTTTGCTGCCCCCCAATCCTCTGGGTCAAATGCAGATGCATCATTGTTAAGTTTATGCTCTTGCTGAAATGGCGCAGCCCATAATTGTTTGGAATTTGGTATCATCACCGAACCAAAGCAGTTAACCGCAACTAAAGCTGCTACCTTAAACCCGTTTTTGCTTTGATAGCTTGCTGAACCAAGACCGCCTTTAATGGCACCAGCCAGTGCGCCATAGCCAGCACCAGCATTACCAAGCTCGAAATTAGAACTGGCATTGGCCAGCGCTTCTTTTCCCAACCTATAATAAGGAGGGGCTTCACCCCATTTTTTATCGCCATTATTGGCAAGATCATATAAAATTGCCGCCGGTACTATTGGTGATTTTGGAACACCGGGCAGATCAATTATTCCAAAACCTGTTCCGTCTTCGCCTAATTTTACCGTTACCGCATCAGCTGCCGCCAACCCGTAAACCGAACCACCGGATAAAACGATAGCATCAACAGCTTCTACTAGATTTTCTGGTGCCAAGGCATCGGTTTCTCTGGTTCCAGGCCCGCCTCCTGCCACATCAACCGCGCAGACCATTGGACTAAGACATCGAATGACAGTTACGCCAGTTCGCACTTCTGCATCATGAGCATTACCCACAGCAATGTCAGCAATATCAGTAAGCAGGTTTTTCATTTCTCTTTGGCTCATTGCATCAGTTTAGAATCAAAGCCGCTTGGCGCAAGTTCTTATCTCGTCCAGCAAATCCTTTATTGTTTCCACCGTCGTCAGTGGATTCATCACCGCCAACCGTAGATAAGATTGTTTGGCAATACTTGCGCTGGTTATATAAAAATTACCTTGCCCCAGCACTTTTTTTCGTAATTCCACTTGTTGCCTATGTGGCAACGGCAAATACCTAAAGCACAAAATATTTGATTGCGGTTCATACGGGCATTCAAAATCAGATTCACTATTGATCAATCGGTAAAATTCTTTGGTGTCGAAATATTGCTTTTCCACAAAATCGCTTAAACCTTGCTCACCCTCCATCGCCAATACCCAAAACAATTTGGTTCCTAAGTGTGCCTTGGTGCATTCAACGGTAAATGGCCCAGCATCAAAACCGTATTCAGTATTGCCAAAAGCGATATAATCCTCTTCTTGAGAAAAAGTTTGCGCCAAATGTTTTTGCTGTCGGAACAACACACCGGCACACAATGCCGAAGTCCGTAACATTTTATGTGCGTCCCAGATGACAGAATCGGCACGATTAACGCCCTTTAACAAACCACTCGTATTGTCGGATAACAAAGCCGAAGCCCCATGTGCGCCATCAATATGTAGCCATAGTTTATTGTTTTCGCAAAAATCAGCAATTTCATCTATTGGGTCGTACAGGCCGGTAGCCGTAGCACAAGCATTGGCGACAACCATAAAGACCTCTCTCCCTTGATCTGTTGCTTGATCAAAAGTCTGTTGCAATTTTTCAGGACGTAATACATTTAACTCATCAACTGGAGCAGGGCATAAAGCCTGCGTACCCATGCCGGAGATACTTATTGCTCTAGCCATAGAATAATGACTAGCCGCCGGAACGATAACACCCAAATTATCGGCAACTCCATTTTCCCAACTATCCGGAAAATGCGCAGCTCTTGCCGCTAGAAGTGCCGTTAAGTTGGCTAATGAGCCGCCATGGGTCAGTACTCCGCCGCCTTGATCAATACGGTCAGTAAAGTCGGTTAGGTTCTCACCGGCAAACCAGCCAATTTTTTCTAGCATCCAGTTAACAATAACCCGTTCAATTACTGCCGCTGTCGGCCCCATCTCATAAACCGCCATCGGATTATTTATAACTCCGTGAATCATATCGGCAATTGATGCGCCAATATGTGGCACAGCAACTTGATGTCCGATAAATCCCGGATGGTGCAAATGATTGCTGTGGCGCAAATATGGATCTAAAAATTCCGCTAAATTCTCTAGGTTCAACCCGCCTTTACGGATCCAGTTTTCTAAACCCATTCCATCGGCTAGGAATTGTGCCTTTTGCTGCAATAAAGCAGTAGACTTTCGGTTTTCGCTATCCAGCCGATATTTTTGTAATGCAGACCAAACCTCGTGACCCAAAGCTTCACTTTGAGCGAAATTATTTTTGCTATCAATCATGGTGTTTCTTCTTTCTATAGTGACCATAATTAATCTTCTTTTACGAAGATTTACAATGCTTTTAAGCATGCTTATAAACAAACTCAAGGAGATCCTCATGAACCTGTATCCACATCGTTTGTTACTTTTGATTATCAGTATTTTTCTTATTAGTTTACCGCTATCTGGTTGCGATAATACTGATGCTAAACAAGTTGTTATCGTTGAGGTGGCCAAAGCAGTAACCGGCCAGGCAATGGTGGCCGCCGCCAATCCGTATGCAGTAGAGGCAGGCTTGCAGGTTTTACGCGATGGTGGCAGTGCGGTTGACGCAGCGGTGGCGGTACAAACCGTATTAGGGCTGGTGGAACCGCAAAGCTCTGGTCTTGGCGGCGGTGCTTTTATGCTGGTTTATGATGCTGCAAGTGGTGATTTACGTTCTTTTGATGGTCGAGAAACCGCGCCGTCGGGTGCTTCGGTCTATATGTTTTTGGGTGATGACGGCAAGCCTTTAGGTTATGTTGATGCGGTTAATTCCGGTCATGCTGTTGGCGTTCCCGGAGCAATGGCCATGTTAGGGATAGCGCAGAAAAAATACGGTAAACTTAGTTGGAGTGAGTTATTTAACCCGGCGATAGAACTGGCAGAAACTGGTTTTGCAGTTTCGCCACGATTAGCTCAGTTGTTAAAAGCTTATGCTCATCGAGTAAGCCTGGGCAATAATCCGGCGACAAAAGCATATTTCTTTCTTGAAGATGGTACGACACTTCCGGTTGGCTATTTACGCAAAAACCCTGATTACGCGAACAGTTTAACCTTGCTGGCTAACAATCCAAGAGCTTTGCTTGAAGGTGAACTGGCGTTAAAAATTATTATTGCCATTGCCGACGGACCACGTCCCGGTAGCTTAAGTCTTGATGATTTAGACAATTACCAGCCGCGCGAACGTGATCCGGTTTGTCGGCCTTATCGCAAAATGCAAATTTGCAGTGCTCCGCCGCCATCATCAGGTGGCCACGCGATCAATTCGACCATGGGGATTTTGTCGCATTTTGAATTTTCCAAGTCCGGTGCAAGTGATCCTGCTAACTGGCATTTACTGATCGAGGCTTTGCGCTTGTCCTATGCTGATCGCGATAAGTTCATTGCCGACGATAGTTTTGTTACCGTGCCTTTGGAGGGGTTATTGGACGCAAAATATCTGATGGAGCGAGCAAAATTAATATCAACTGACAAAGCAATGAAACACGCCAAAGCCGGCAATCCCGGTGGTGTGGCTTATGGGCAAGACAACACGCTTGAGCCAAAAGGAACATCGCATTTTTCGATCATAGACCAATGGGGCAATGCGGTTTCAATGACCACCACAGTTGAATCAATTTTTGGCAATAAACGTTTTGTCGGCGGATTTCTGCTAAATAATCAATTAACCGATTTTGCCCGCAATCCAGTTGATGCAACAGGCAAACCATTGGCCAATGCGCCGGCACCGGGCAAGCGCCCGCGTTCTTCGATGTCACCAACTATTGTTTTAGATGAAAACGGCAAACCAAGGCTAATTACTGGCTCGCCCGGTGGCAATTCAATCATTGCTTATACGGCAAAAACACTGGTCGGAGTACTTGATTGGGGATTAACCCCGCAACAAGCGATTGCTCTGCCTAATGTAGTGGCTAGAGGTGATATAACCAGAATTGGCGCGATGAATTTGGATCCATCACTGGTTCCGGCCCTAACTGAAATGGGACATGTGATTAAAGCCACCAAGGGGGAAAACTCCGGCCTACATGTGATCCAGATCATGCCTGATGGTAGCTTGCTTGGTGGTGCCGATCCGCGCAGAGAAGGTCAAGCGCGGCAGCCCTAACGCTCCAACTCTACATCCCAATATAGGTAATCCATCCAGCTTTGGTGCAAGAAATTTGGTGGAAACTTTTTGCCCATAGCATGCAGTTGGTAACTACTGGGGCGATAGGGTGGGATTTGCGGGATCATGCCACATTCTTTTGGCATGCGGCCACCTTTTTTGAGGTTACACGGTGAACAAGCGCTAACGATGTTTTCCCAATGCGTAGTACCTCCGTGGCGACGCGGGATCAAATGATCAAAAGTTAAATCGTCTTTTGAGCCGCAATAGACACAAGTAAATCCGTCACGAAGAAACACATTAAATCTAGTAAACGCCACTTGCCGGTTTTGCCGGACATAAGATTTTAACGCCACCACTGATGGCAATTGCATCTCTGCGGTTGGCGAATGAATATAATGCTCATAATTGGCAATGGTTTGCACCCGCTCAAGAAATACCGCTTTGATGGCATCTTGCCACGTAATCAACGACAGCGGCTGATAACTAAGCGGTGCGAAATCCGCATTTAGCACCAGGCACGGCCAGCCTCTGGCGGCTGGAGCAATTACACTCATCTGCTCCTCCCGAATAATAACAGGCCGGCACAAATTATATTTGCAAATTTATTTTTCCGGAAAGCGCATATCCCTTATGATTTTTCACTCGTACTACCAATCTGATGAATTTTTACCTGCGCTTCAAGTTAAAAAAAGCTATCACTACCATCATGAATAACAACTGTACCCGATTTGCACCATCTCCAACCGGCTATTTGCACCTTGGCCATGCGGCTTCGGCGTTGATTGCGGCAAACTGGGCAAAAGCAAACTCTGCTGATTTTGTGTTGCGGATCGAAGACATTGATCAAACCCGTTGCCGCCCAGAATTCGAGACGGCCATTTATGATGATTTGCACTGGTTAGGATTAAATTGGCAACAACCGGTTCGCAGGCAATCAGAGCATTTGCTTGATTACCAACTTGCTTTGTCAGAGTTACAAAAACAAGGTTTGTTATATCGCTGCTTTTTAACTCGCCGCGAGGTTATGGCAGAGATTAACCAGGCACCGCATGGAATTATTGATGTTTATAGCGGCCCCAGCAAGCACTTGTCTGCAACCCAAGAGGCCGAGTTATTGGAACAAGAAAAGCCGTTTGCGTGGCGGTTATCATTGAGCAAAGCCAAAGAGGTGTTGGGTAAACTGTGGCATGATCTTGAATGGCTAGAGACCGGAAGCGGACAATCAGGCTTGATCAAAGCCGAGCCGGAAGTTTTGGGCGATGTAATATTAGCCAGAAAAGACATAAGCACCTCATACCATCTATCTGTCACCCATGATGATGCCCTGCAAAACATTACCCACATTATTCGTGGAAACGACCTGTTTGAAAGCACCCACACTCATGTATTGCTACAAGTATTGCTCGGACTACCAACGCCGATCTATCATCATCACGCATTGATTACCGACGAACAAGGCAAACGCCTGGCCAAACGCGATGGCGCCAAAAGCTTGCGAGAATTACGAGAAAACGGGATCAGTGCGGAACAGGTTCGTGATATGGTTAGATTGTAAGTAAAGGTATTTCTTATCTGTAGGACTTTTTCATTTCACCACCCTCGTCATTCCGGCGAAAGCCGGAATCCAGCCTTGTAATTGCTACGAGGGGAGTGGTCGAAAATGAACAACTGATCTTGGTGTGGCCGCTGCTGGTGACTGGACACCGGCCTCACCTTAAGGTGCTGCGTAGCAGCCTCGAAGGACAAGCCCGGTGTGACGATTGTTGGGGGTGTCGGCTTCACCTTAAGCCTGTCGAAAGACGCGGAGCGATTGCTCTTGGCTTAGGTTTTATTCTTGATCATCGTCATTATTGTAATACCCATGATCATCTATCTCATCTTTTGGTTTCCAGCGCATACCTGATACTTCCGGCATTAAGTCGCGATAAGAGTACCAATTGAGGACATGAACATCATCAAGTTTTGGGTTTCTGATTGATTTGATATGTTGAGAATTGAGTGCTGGCTTATGTGCGTGAATCAAGAGCTGTTCTGCAAGGGTTATCTCTTGATCCCATTTTTTATCCGAAGGCTTTTTCTTTCCTGAAAACCGTCCCACATATATTTGGATGTTTTCTTCATCTTGGTTCCCTTTCCAGCCTTCTTGCTGGATTCTCACACCAAATGTTTGCTGAGATGCTTTGCCAATATACAAGAGGACGTTGGAACCATAAACGGGGTGGGTTCCGTAAACTTGGTAAACACCATAATCATATTCCTCGTTGCCAACTTCTGAAAGACCCGACAATAAATACGGCCCATACCATTCCAAATGAATATCCATAATGTCTTTCCGTGTTAAACTTAATGTTGGCTGCTCAGTTACTTAGTCATCATATCTATATAAACCATGGTAATAAAGAGAGAGCTAGATTCATCATTGGATATTTCACGAAGAGTTGAGATGGTAAGATCATCTGGGAAGTCTTCGTTACTAGGAACGCTTTCCACACCGTCGAAGAAGAGGCTCTGATAACCGGCGTATGCTATCTCAAATGTGTCATCATAATTAACTTGAAACTGATAAATAATATTAAATTGTTTCAGTTTCGGTTTCATAGTCAAAGCATGTTTGTACAACAATGAGCTTAATGCTAATCTTAAGTCATAATCAATATCTGTCATACCTTCTTCGTAATATTTCTTAGTAAAGAATTCTTCTGTATTAATAGCGCAGTTTACTTCGACGATTTTTCGTCCATTCTTTGTTTCAAACGACTTCCAATCTACTGTCTTGCAATAGCTGTAATTATCAAAAGCAGCTCCTACTGACACACTTTTGTTAATTTCAAGATAGCCCTGTTTTATCACTGATATGCGCTTGCTTGAGAAGCTCTGAGCAGCCATGGCATTGGAATAAAAGGCCGTGATGGAAGTAAGAAAAATTCCTAAAGTTATAATAAGCAATTTTATACATTTTATCATTCTTCAAAACCCTTTACCCTTTATGCTACGATTAGCCTACCCCCCCATGAGTTTTGCAATAGCAAGCCATAGGTAAAATTCCCTAGATTGCCGGACGGGGTTTGAACCCCGTTCGTAATGTTTTAACTTTCGCTGCAAAAGTAATTTGGTTAAGTAAAACCAACAGACGGTGTTCAAACCCCGTCTGGCATTGGGCAAGTGCAAGGCTGGATTCCGGCTTTCGCCGGAATGACGGCGTTTTTGGTGTTTTACTGCGAGACAATTCCAGCCCTTTTTCGGCTGGCAAGCGCGACTGCGTGCCGGCAATCGTTTGCCGCACGTCGTAGGCGGTGCTTTAGCACTTCGCCGCGGGACAGCGGGAGATTTCCTCCCACCGCTTGCGGGGCCAGCGCTTTTGTCCTCCACCTTTATGGGGGAGGTGGGGGCCGTTGAAATGGCCTATCGCCTATCGCGTATTT
>JAKITZ010000091.1 GCA_021647805.1 Robiginitomaculum sp. | reverse complement strand
ACCAATATCACCTTACCCGGCGGACAAAATTTAAGCGCGACTTTAACCAGACTTGAAGGTCACAAACTAGGCGGACAGAGCTGGGTCGGAAAAGTCGGCACTGGCGACAAAACCGGTAGGGTATTGATCACCGAAGTAGCAGGATTTGTGTTTGGAGAAATATTCTATGGCAATGAGCAATACTTAATTGAACCCCGCCAAGGCCGCCTTGGCCATGTTATTTACAGAGGCAATGATCCAAATCGGATAGAAGTTGAGTTGGAAAACGACGGTGTCTTGCCACCGGTCTCTCTTAATCGTGTTGCCAAGGTATCAAAAGGTATTTCAAAACCAGCGGTTGTTGGCTCGGTTGGCACCATTGATGTTGGTGTTTTTTATCATGACAGCATGATCGATCGCTGGGGTTTAGGTCTGGCGGCAAGATTACAGTTTTTGGTTAGTCTTTACGACACCGCGTTGGTCGACAGCTTAACCGATGTCCGGGCTAATTTAGTGCATATCGAAGAAAGAGTAGGCACCCTTGGCGGTAGAAGCAACAGCGAGACATTGGGTGACCTAAGAACAAATACTAGTGATGTAAATGGTGATTTCTCCGGAATTGAAGCAATTCGCACCGCCAAGGGCATTGATGTTGTAACCTATATCCGTCGGTTCCAAGCAGACACTCAGTCTTCTTGTGGTAACGGGTTTGTGTTGGGCGTTGACCATGGAGATCTGGCTGGGTCGGGCGGGTTTTCCTATAATACAGTTAGCGATGACAGGGATATTGATGCACCGGCCATGGGTTCTTTTTCCTTTTGCTCAATATATACGTTAGCTCATGAAATTGGCCACAACATGGGAACCCAACATGATATTGTAGACATGCCGGGTAATGGAGTGTTTGCTTTCTCCCACGGTTATACCGTTCCCAATAGATTTAGAACAATCATGGGTACATCCTCAGGAGCCAGCGAAGCCCGCCTTGGTGTTTTCTCCAACCCGTCTTTGACTAATTGCAAAGACCCTAGCAGCGCTGATCCAGAAGAGGCCTGCGGTACCGCCGGCTCTGATGCCGCTAGGTCAATTCGCGAAGGCGGGTTTACCATGCAGGACTTTAGAGCCAGAGCAACACGACTTGTTTCTTCTATACTCCCGTCTTCACGTTCCATTGGTGATGCGTCCGGTGCCGGGGTGGCAACCGCCTTTGCAACTGTGATCAATCCTGCCGGCAGCGGCCTAGCAACTGCTTGCGGTTTGGCCTTACCTGGCGCCACCGGTTCGCAATTTAGTTACCAAACCACAACACCAGCCAATGCATTGTCTGGCACAGCTGATACGCCGATTAATATTCCAGCTGGTGCGGCGCAAAGCTTTGTGTTCTCGATCACCCCCGGCGGCGAGTTCTCCGAAGCCGATATACCGATTGATTTTTTCTGTGCCAACCGTTCCAGTGCTGAAAGCACCAACGGACTAAACACTTTGTTTTTCTCGGCGGTTGATGGAACTACGCCTGATATTGTAGCAATTGCGGGCACCGATGCCTCAACACCTGGTATCGTCGAAACTGCACCGGGTGGTTCTGGGGCGTTTGTGGTGGCGGTGAGTAATGTTGGCGCAACAGGTACCGTTACTTTCATGGGCGAGGTCAGTAATGCCAGCGTCCCTGCAACATTAAGTGTCTGCCAAACCGTGACTGCGACAGGTGCCTGCATGGCGCCACCAGCGGCTAGCGTTGATGCAACTATCAATGCCGGTGCTACTGCAAGCTTTGCAGTGTTTGTAACGGAAACTGCAAATATTACCGCCGACTTTGCCAATACTAGGATTTTTGGTCGGTTCAGAGATGGTGCCTCGATCAAGGGTTCAACATCGGTTGCTATTCGCACTGATACCACACCATAATTCTGCCATTTTAGTGTTTTAGAGGTTCCTAATGATCAAATTTATTACCACCATTTCTTTAGCTCTGGTCTTGTCAGTTACATCGGCCATGGCCGATGTTTCGGTCACAAAAAAAGGTAACGAATGGCAGGTAAATGCCAATGATGAGCCAATTACGAGTGTCTTGAAAACCTTAGGGAAGCAAGCCGGAATTAAAATTTCCGGAACTAATAAGTTAATCGCCGATCCGCAAATAACCGGTAATTGGAATGGTCCACTTGAAGAAGTTTTAGCGCGGATTTTGCGTGGAACTGACTATGCTACCGAAACGGCAACCGCCAAAGATGGTAGCCAATATATTGTCAGACTAATTGTCCTTTCTGGTGAAATAGGACAATCGCCGACCCCTCGCACAATACAGGCGGCGCGTAGAATGCCGGCACCACCAGCAGCAGAGCAAACTGAGCAACTGAAAAAAGACGGAGCTCGTGTTACCGGCCTACTAGAAACTAAAGCTAGGGTGGTCGCTGGACTTCCGCACAGTTCTAACAATCCGGTGGCAGAAGCCAGAACCACTAGGGCTGGGGGCGGCAATGGAATTACTCGCAATGAAGATGGTAGTTTTGATATTGATCCAGAAACTCAAGCTCGTTTAGCCGAAGCCACCAGACGCGCCCAAGCCGACTTGCAAGCATTGGTAAACGCATTGCAGCAAAATGAACAAGGCAATTAAAATTTAAAACAGGCTATTTCGTCCCAAATAACCTATCTCCGGCATCACCTAAACCCGGAACAATAAATCCATTTTCATTTAAGCCATCATCAATAGCAGCAGTAATAATCGGCACATCCGAGTGTGCATCTCTAAAATTTTTAATACCCTCCGGTGCTGCCAATAAACAAACAAAGCTTATATGTTTTGCTCCGGCCTGTTTAATGCGGGTAATGGCAGCAATCGCTGAATTTCCGGTTGCTAGCATCGGGTCAAGCGCGATCACTCTTCGCTGGGTTAAATCGTTTGGCAATTTCACCAAATATTCTACCGGACGCAAAGTTTCTTCATCTCGATACATGCCCACATGACCAACCCGTGCCGAAGGCACCAGATCCAGCATCGCCCCCAGCAAGCCATCGCCAGCTCGCAAAATTGAAACAAAACACAGTTTCTTACCTGCCAAAACTGGCTGCATGGTTTTGGTCATCGGTGTTTCAATTTCGCGCAATTCGGTACGTAAGTCTTTCATCGCTTCATAACCAAGCAACATGGCAATTTCCGACAATAACGCTCGAAACTCGGCAGTACTTTTTTCTTTGCGCCGCATCAAGGTTAGCTTGTGCGCAATAAGGGGATGATTCACCACAACAAGGTTTTCTTGATTATCATTAGTCATAAAATTAGTCTTTCAAATTATAATAGAGCAATCTTCAGTAAAAGTGGGAACCGGCTTTACGGCAAAGGATTGCGACCGCTAAAAAAGGTTTTGTGACAGTTTTAGTTACGCGCCGCCTGAATATGAAAAACCGCAGACACTTTTTCATGCGGTGCTTGGCCCATGCGAAAACAAAACTCTACAATAGAGCAGCTCGTAAATCTTTCTTGGCAATTTTACCGGTGGCAATGCGCGGTAAACGTTCGGTTTGGAAAATTACTTTAGTCGGTATCTTATAACTAGCCAACGCGCCTTTTAGTGCGTCTCGCAAGTTTTGCTCATTCATTGAAACTTCGGGTGCAACACATATAACTGTCGCCACTTGTTCACCAAGACGAGCATCTGGTAAACCAAACACCGAACACTCCAAAACCTCGTCTAATGAGCAGATAGCACTTTCCACTTCTAAGGTGGCAATGTTTTCGCCACCACGAATAATTATGTCCTTGATCCTGTCGACAATATAGAGCAAGCCCTCTTCATCGATTACCCCGACATCGCCGGTACGTAGCCAACCATCAACAAACGCCTCGGCTGTGGCCTCAGGCTGGTTCCAATAGCCTTTGATATTACAAATAGATTTTATGCATATCTCTCCACGCTCACCATTAGGAACTACTTCGTTAGTTGTTGGATCACGTATTTCCAATTCGACTATTGGGTTAATTGCTTTGCCAATACTTGACGGATGCGCAAGATAGTCATCACCGGCAATAAATGCGCCTATGCCATTGGTTTCGGTTAAACCATAACCAGCCAAAGGTGAGCTGGCTCCAAATGCTTGTTGTAAATCACCTACATGATCAGCAGGACGTGCCGCGCCGCCAGCACTAAGATCAGTTAAACTTGATAAATCAAAGTCACCACGATTCGGTGCACTTACCAGATCCGCAGTCATGGTCGGCACACCGGTCACGTTCATGATTTTTTCTTGCTCAATCAAAGACATGGCATCGGTTACGTCCCATTTTCGCATCAATACCAATTTTCTGGCCGCAACCACTGATACCAGAAAAATTACCATACAGCCGGTGACATGAAATAATGGAATTGGCAGTAAAACTGATAATTGCGGCGCTTTCGGATCGTCGACGACTTTACCGCCATTTTTATAAAACTTCATCGCCAGACCTAGCATAGCATAACCAAACACCGCTGATATTACCGCGCGATTGTTTGACAATGCCCCTTTTGGGTGTCCAGTGGATCCAGAAGTATACATCAAGCAAACATCATCTTCGGGCAGGATTTCAACAGCCGGTGCTGTAGTGACCGTTGATCCGGTTTCCAGAACAGTAAAATCTAACCAAGCAGAACTATCATCATAATTGTCGGAGCAAAGAATTTTGACCAAATCTGCTGGCGGATTGCTCATTGCATTAACGGCTTTTGCCCGACGGGCATCAGCAATTATAATATTTGCACCACTGTCTTTTAAGGCGAACTCTAATTCCTTCGCGCCCCACCATGAATTAAGCGGCGTTACCACAGCTCCGGTCATGCTTGCGGCAATAAAACTTATTACCCACTCAACCCGGTTGCGCATAAAAATCGCCACCCGGTCACCCTTTTTAACTCCTTGCGCAACCAAGCCATGCGACAAAGCAACAGAACGAGAATGAACTTTTGCAAAGCTAGAACTCGTTCCATCTTCAACAATAAACGGCAGCTCACCGTGGCTACGCATCATCTCAAACATCGCGGCCAAAGAAGGCGGAACAGCGTCAAATACTGAATACTCTATGCCGTCTATTTCTTTCCTTGAAACCGGTAACGCCCCACCTTGCGCAGTAGCTGCACCAATGAAGCCCTCAACTAATTTGAAAAACATTTCACCCACTCCCCTGTTTGCTTTTTATTATACTCTTTGTTACCCACCAACTTACCCCAAAACCTGCGCCCATTTTTTGGATCGATGGAGTGTGGCACTAAGAGCTGCCATGAACAAGCCTCGTTTGACTTGGGTTCTTCCTCCAAGGACATTACGATAGCCGGTGGCCTTTCCACTGTCTCGTGGTTGCGCCAACGCCGGGAACGACTAGCATCGTATCGCGGGCTGGCTGTAACGTCTTGGAGCCTTCTATCAGGGCGTTGATTTTGGTCTCTAAGGCTTGTGCCTTTCTGGCGTCAGTTCTATATATGGCAATGTTTTCCCCTCACCCCGACCCTCTCCCATCGGGAGAAGAAGTCATGCCAGTGGTGAATAAGCGTTAGGCATAATGCATCATTATTCGGCCGCTCTTATTCCGCTTGTTGGTTTTCACGAACCACAGCATCCAAGAACCTTACACCCCATCCGGCATGGCCTTTTGGTGTTGTTGGTCTGGCTTTATTCAGCCAGTCCACGCCGGCAATATCCAGATGCACCCAAACCCGGTCTTCGTCGATAAATGTGCCTATGACCGCCGCGCCAATACTGGCACCGGGGTTACCGCCGGAGCCTTTAATATCCGCAATATCAGAACGGATAGCTTTGTAATGGTTCTTGTTTAGCGGCAATGGCCAGACGTCTTCACCGGCGGCTTTACCGATACGCATCATTTCTTGTGCCAAATCCCAATCTCTAGTGATCACGGCGGCATAATCTTCGCCCATAGCCCGTGCCGCAGCGCCGGTAAGCGTCGCAATATTGATGAGTAGGCGCGGATCATATTCTTCTTGAGCATAGGTAACTGCATCAGACAGCACAAGACGACCCTCGGCATCGGTTGATATGACTTCTATGGTTTTACCGCTCATGGTAGTCAGGACATCACCGGGGCGGATTGCATCGCCTGATGGCATATTCTCGGCCATGGCCATAACGCCGACCAGATTGACTTTGTCACCGCGTTTAGCAACAGCATAAAGCGTGCCTGCCACCGCAGCAGCACCAGAAAGATCAGACTTCATTGCCCACTGCCCAGTGTTTGGTTTTAGGCTAATGCCGCCAGTATCAAAGGTGATGCCTTTGCCGACCAATGCAATTGGTGCTTCATCACTTGCGCCGCCCATATAGGTGACAATCACAAGACGCGGATCATGAATGGAACCTTGGCCAACACCTAAAAGTGCGCCCATGTTTTTGCGTTTCATTTGTCCAACGCCCATGATTTCGACCTTGACGTTGTCGATGCCCTTAAACAGCTTGCGCACGCCTTGCGCATAGTTTTCAGGATAAATGGATTTACCCGGTTCAGTTCCCATATCACGGGCAAAACTTACGCCGGTTGCAAGATGGCTTAGGTCGTTCTCAAACAAAGTTTTGGTGGCCTCAGATTGGTCGCTATGAAAACTAATTGTGTGGGCTTTGTCTTTGTTATCATCGTCGGTTTTAGTTTTGTATTTATCAAAGCTGTACGAGCCAAGCGCATAACCAAAAGCAAGTTGCGCGGCGCTTTGTTCAACCGTCGTGTTAAGGCCTTCGCCAATAACACTAATTGAATTATTATTACTGTTGGCTTGGGCGACATAGCCGCCAAGATCGCGAAGTTGACGCACCAAAAGTTCATCTTCTCCGGTGCCAACGACGACAATAGACTTGAACGGGGACAGGCCATAAAGGTGTAGTTTTTTACCAAACTTACCTTTGAACTCGGCATCTTTTAGCGCGGTTTCTAGGCGGCCTTCGGTTGCGGCGTTTATGTCTGATACAGCCTTGCTTAGCTTGCCATCTTTACCGACGAATATCGCGATATGCTCGGCATTGGTGGCAACATCTGCAAATTCAAACTGGGTGCTGTTTGTTTGTGCATAAGCCGAATATGCTAACAGACATGATAAAATAAACCCAAAACCTACTTTAGAAATAACCGCCCGCATAAAAAACTCCAAATTTTGTTATAATAAATTCCTGTGCCGAAGATAATATCATTATCAGCCGAAATCTATAGTTTTAATATATTAACTCCTATTCACATTATCGCTGTTATTAGAACAGAAGCCTTGCAGTAGGTTTCTCAGTGAAAAAATTGGCCATTTATCTGTTTTAAGCAAACCGTTGATCCTATGCCTGCTGAACAGGCGCTGGCAATTATCGCAATTGCCGCAGGGGTTAGGTAAGGTTTCCCCAAAATATCGTAGCAATACTTGCCGGCGGCATTTTCGAGAGCGGCAGAACTTGATTATATCGTTTAGCTTTTGTTGTTGTGACTGTCGGCGCGTGGTACTGATATCACTTTCATTTATCCAAAACTGCATTATGGAAATATCTTTTTGTGAATAATGCAGCCAAGCTTCTGCCGGTTTTCCATCACGGCCAGCCCGACCGGTTTCCTGATAATAATTCTCGATAGATTTTGGCAGGTATAAATGCACCACAAAACGCACATTTGGCTTATCAACGCCTAATCCAAAGGCAATGGTCGCAACCATAATCAAATTATCTTCGCGCATAAACCATTTCTGGTTTTGCCCACGGTAGCTGGCATCAAGTCCGGCGTGGTATGGCAAGGATAACCGTCCCTTTGCCGTCAACCAATTAACGGTTTCCTCGACTTGTTTGCGGCTTTGGCAATAAATAATGCCGCTGCTGTTTGGGTGGTTTGTAGTTAGATATTGCCAGAGCTGATCTAGCTGCTTGCCGCTTTTATTGATAGTGTAAGAAATATTTGGCCGGTCAAAACTACTGATGAATTGCGCGGCATGGGCCAACTGTAATTGTTCTGCTATTTCGATGCGGGTGCGTTGGTCGGCGGTGGCGCTTACCGCTATTCTTGGGGTTTTCGGATAGCGTTCAGACAATACCGATAATGCTTGGTACTCTTTTCTAAAATCATGCCCCCACTCAGAAATACAATGGGCTTCGTCAATGGCAAATAAAGCCAGTTTTGTTTTATCCAGCAGCTCAAGCATTTCTGGCAACATCAACCGTTCTGGCGAAATATAAAGCAAGTCCAACTCACCAGCCAGCAATTGATCTGTAACCTCTTTTTGCTCGAAACTGTGCTGGGTGGAGTTTAGAAAAGCCGCACGGACACCTAAATTATTTAGTGCGCTTACCTGATCTTGCATCAAGGAAATAAGCGGCGATATTACAATGCCAACACCGTCCAGCATCATTGCCGGTATCTGATAACACAATGACTTACCGCCAGCAGTCGGCATAATTACCAAAGCGTTGTCACCGGCCAGAAGCGTTTCTATTACTTCAAGTTGGTTTAGACGAAATTGGTCATAGTCAAATGTTTCGGATAATATCCGTTGTGCTAAACTCATACTCGTAGCTTAAGAATAAAATAACAAGTAGGGAAGCTCTAGAGCATTTTCGGTTCAGTTTGAACCGAAAAATAACTCTACCTCTTTGTTTTATCGCATTTTCTTGCCGCAAAACCGTATCCACCTTTGCTGAAAATGCTCTAGCCGCCCGCCTTCAGTTAAAAAAAGAGCCAGCGACATACGCGCTGGCTCTTGTTCAAGGTCGGTCGATGAGGGACGTTTCCTCCCCGAAAACGTCGAATAAAACGATCGCTCGTATTATCTGCACGCATATTTGTCTTTGTTGAACATGGAGTCAAGTTAACAAACTAACTGCATTTGACAATATGATATCATTGTGATATCACTATGATAATTGCAAAAAAGGAGAAAAATAATGATGCAAGAAAAAACAGTTTCCTCCCTACCGGGTATTCCGGTGTTATTCCTGATACTACTTGGCGGCGCAATCGGTGTTGCTGGCTTTGTAACCTTAATAAATATCGGCATGAAATTCCCTGCCTTGATATTGCTATTTACCGTTCCTCTTGTGCTTATTTTCCCCTTGATTGGCCTTTATAAAG
>JAKITZ010000090.1 GCA_021647805.1 Robiginitomaculum sp. | reverse complement strand
CCGGTAATGCGTCCATTTCCATCGATCTGGTATTGCATTTTTTCAAACAACATTCCCACAAGTTTGCCATTATTTACCACAAATGCTTTTGGTGAATGATTAACCACAATATCGACGTTTTCTTCTTCGGCATCGTCTAATTCCCAATCAGAAGCCTTGAAAAACTCCCGTGGTTTACGAGCCATTACTTTGACAGTCTTTGCACCCAACCGAAGCGAAGTACGACAGCAATCCATCGCCGTATTACCAACACCAATGATCAGAACATTCTCGCCAATGGTTTCAGTATGCTCAAATGCCACTGACTCCAGCCAATCAATACCGATATGAATACGATCACCAGCATCATAACGCCCCGGCAGATCAAGGTTTTTGCCCTTTGGCGCGCCAGAGCCAACAAATACCGCGTCATAGCTTTCATCAAGCAATGACTTCATGCTTTGAACTGGCGTGCCTAGTTTTAACTCAACACCCATATCCAGAATATAATCAAGCTCTTCGGTTAAGACCTGTTCCGGCAAACGAAATGCCGGAATGTTCGAGCGCATCAGGCCGCCCGGCTCGTCCAGCTTTTCGAAAATAGTACATTCATAACCCATCGGCGCCAGATCATTGGCCACTGTAAATGATGCCGGGCCTGCGCCAACCAAGGCAATGCGCTTGCCGTTGGTCTTGGCCGGTTTTTTTGGCAGATGCTCGCTAATATCACCGCGATGATCTGCGGCTACTCGTTTTAAGCGGCAAATAGCCACCGGAGTTTCCTCGACCCGCACTCTGCGACAGGCTGGCTCGCACGGACGATCGCAAACCCGGCCTAATATTCCCGGAAACACATTTGACTGCCGGTTCAGTAAATAAGCCTCGCTATATTTGCCTTGGGCTATCAACCGAATATATTCAGGAACCGGAGTATGCGCCGGACAAGCCCACTGACAATCAACTACTTTATGAAAGTAATCGGGGTTACTAGTATTTGTAGGTTTCATGTTTTTCGTTCGCTATTGCCTTTGTCATAAAACACTAGCCGCCAGACAAGTTCGCGGCAAGAATTGTTTTTGCAACAACCCATAGTTATTATGAGATTTTGTATTTTTGTTTCCAGGGCAACATTTTCAAAACATAGTGCTGCGCTTCATTGTGAGTTCAGATGGACAAGAGAATCAAAGTATGACAGAATACCTCTATTGCCATACTTTTGCAGTTGGAGGCACTTGAAATGCACAAACAAACAATTTCGATTACGGAGCGCCATAAAAATTGGTTACAAGCGCAAGTCGCATCAGGACATTATAGCAATACTAGCGAAGTGATCCGCGACATGATCCGAGAGCGAGAATTGCGCGAGCAAGAAACGCCAGAGCAAATTAAATGGTTACGTGCGGAACTCAAAAAAGGTGAGCAAAGCGGAATATCTCACACTGACCCAGCCGAGCTTTTAGCAATATTCAAAGCCGAAATGAAGCAAGAGAACAGATGAATGCTTACAGGCTTTCACCAGAAGCAGAGCAGGATTTAAGAGATATTTACAGGTGGGGCTGTCGTGCTTTTGGCGAGGTCTCTGCCGATAAATATCATTTTGGCTTACTAGATCACTTTACTAAAATAGCCAATTCTCCGCTTATCTATCAGGCCGTTGACCATCTGCTGGAAGATTGCCGTCGTGCTGTTCACGGCAAAAATAATATTTATTATAAGATTGTCGATGATGATCTGAACATCATTATTATCAGGATTATAGGCCAGCAGAGTTTAAGCAAAAAACGGTGAAGTCTTAACGATGATATCACACCGACGAGGAATTCTTGATTATGCTCTGATAATTTGAGCGTGATAAATACTATTCCTCTTGCTCAATAGCTGTTTTATTTTCCCTCAATTCAATCTTGAGTAAATTCTGGTAATCCAAAACTTGCTTTTACATCATGTAAATAAGAGTATTTATTACCCCCACGCAGTTTATTATGAGCCAGATAGCCACGAACACCTATGTCGGCAACTGATAGTGCTGCACCTGCTCCTAGTAAGGCTATCTCTGGTAAACTAGTGAAATGATTTAAAACTGTTCCGGACGGTACTGTTATAGTTAAAGCCCTAACTGCCCCCTCCCAAACACTAGAAATAGATTGTAGCTTTAATTCACTTTTAATTGAGCGCAGGTTTGGTTCAATTTTTCTTTCATAGGCCTCTTTCGCTTGATTGAATATTTCCTGACCATCGACACCATTTGACTGGGTCAATTGTTTGGATAGTTCCGAGAGTTCATGGGCAAACTCCAAATATTGATCTTTGCGTTTCTCTCTAAATTTTATTAATTTTTCGACTGGCACCGATGCATCAACACTAAGGCCGCGCATTACAATATTAAACATAGCACCTTCGGCACTAGTTTGTGAATCATCGACCGTATCATTAAACATGAAACGGAATGACATTCCTTGTGCTGTTTCTGAAGACGTCAATGGTGACATTTCGAGTTTTTGTGATAATTCAACAGCTAATGCAGACATATATGCCCCCGCAAATTGACTATCAACTATCAACCAATCTTCATTTCCTTCTCCATAATGGTTATGCTCCATGAATAATTCACGTAATGCATAAGGCATTTTTTCTGGATGCATTCGTGACATTCTAAGATCACGAAAAATATGCCTAAAATAAGGGGCAACCTTACCATGGTGCATCTGTGAGAGCCCAAACCTTAGTGCCATATCCCTCATAGCTGGCGACATTTTTCTTGTATGAATACCAACCAGTTCATCCATCATATATTCCAACTCTGCGGATTCATTTCCAATGGAATTTAGTGATTGGAATGAGGAATTATTTGAAGCCTGTATTGCTTGCCCGATCGTGTCATACTGCCCATTTCCCAAGCTGAGAACTTTTCTGCCTAAGTCTTCAATTAAATCAGGGTGCAGGTCACATCTTAATGGTTTAAGGTACCCTAATTCATAACAAATTTTAGAATCTTCATTCTGATAAGGCTCTGAAATAGCGTTTGGCACAATGGTTTGAATGTCGTCCCAAAAAAGAATTGCTGAACGTAACCATACAGGATCATCAATATCTATATGTGGAAAGTAAAGAGCGGAACCCAGCATGTGCACGCCTTAAATAAAAAGATTCGTTATTTCATGTATATCATTGTAACTTAAAAGAGCAAACTATGCGGCTACATTAGGGAGTCTCTATAAATTGCGGTGATGGTAACAGCAACCGAAACTATTGCGGTTTGTCAGGATTGTTGCTGTATTTGAGGCTAGGATCAAAAAAAAGCTCTAATTCGATTACTGTCACTTTATTGCGCTTCCCTGCATAATACATGGGTAATAAATCGCATTGCCACCATACTTTTGCCGAGGCTCTTGAGCATTCCTATATAATCAAATTACGCGCCCCGAACAGCTTCTTACTTTTAACAATTACCAAACCATATAATCCGTGTTACACCGCAAAGATGAACAGTGATCAGAAAGTGACGCGACGAACAGCAATAAAGAGCGCAAGTGCGTTAGCTATGCTAGTTCCATTAAATGCCTGTACACAACGAGCGGTTTCAAACACTATCTTGGCAACAAATAATGCGGAGTCGAAAATGCAAAAACCGATCATCATCGCCCATCGTGGTGCCAGCGGCTATTTGCCAGAACACACTATCGAGGCTTATCAACTAGCCATTGATCTAGGTGCTGATTTTATCGAACCGGATATGGTATTTACCAAAGACGGACATTTAATTGCCCGTCACGATCATTATCTCTCCACTACTACTGATGTTGCTGATCGCCCTGAATTTGCCGACCGCAAGACAACGCGTCCTGATCACAATGGCGAGGACTGGTTTAGCGAAGATTTTACTCTGGCGGAAATAAAAACTCTGCGGGCAAAACAAGCAATGCCAAACCGCAACCAGCAAGCCAATGGCAAGTTTGACATACCAACGATTGCCGAAGTATTTGCCTTAACCCGTGCCAATGGTGTTTCGGCAAAACGTGATGTGGCTTTGGGGGTGTATCCGGAAACTAAATTACCGGGATACTTCAAAAGTATCGGCCTTGATTATCAACCAGCTTTGATTGCCGAATTAAAAACCGCAAACTGGTGGCAGGATCAATTTCCGTTGTTTGTGCAATCATTCGAGGAACAAATCTTGATTGATCTCAAAAAAAGCAATCCGGAAATTTCGCTTATAATGCTGATCGAGAAAAAAGAACAATTACTATTGGAACAATATGCAAAATTTGCTACTGGCATCGGCCCGTTCAAAGCATTGCTGGCTGACAGCCAAGGAAAATCCACCGGCGTGATCGAGCAAGCACACGAACTAGGTATGCAAGTACATCCATGGACATTTAGATCGGATCAACTACCCGAAGTTTTCGCCAGTCCACAAGCCGAATACGATTTTTTCTTCGACCTTGGTGTCGATGGGGTTTTTAGCGATTTTTGTAATGATGCCAAAGCTGCCAAGATGGCTCGCATTGCCAGAGAAAACAAACCAACAATAAAGGGATAGATAATGACTGATATGAAACAAAAATTTACCAAGATGAAAGCTGCATTTCGTAAGCAGCAAAATCCAGACTTTGCCAGCCGTGACTTACATTTGTCCAGACTTGCTGATCTTATAACCGAAAACACCAAAGCTATTATTGATGCAATTACTGCTGATTTTGGCCATCGTTCGGCCATTGAAACCCAGTTCGGCGAGACTTTGAACGCCTTAACCGACATAAAGCACACCCGAAAATCCTTGGCCAAATGGATGCGGGTGGAAAAACGCCATGTGGGAATGCATTTCATACCGGCCAAAGCCGAAGTGCGTTACCAGCCCAAAGGCGTTGTCGGCATTAT
Source organism: Robiginitomaculum sp. (assembly GCA_021647805.1). GTDB lineage: Bacteria > Pseudomonadota > Alphaproteobacteria > Caulobacterales > Maricaulaceae > Robiginitomaculum_B. Next base: position 4,234 of record JAKITZ010000090.1, on the reverse strand, counting down.
ATCGCCGTGGAATTACCCCTTCGCTATGGCGATCAATCCGACCATTGCCGCATTGGCTGCCGGCAATCGGGTAATGATCAAGCCATCGGAATTAACACCAAAGCTGTCCGAATTACTCGCCAAGTTAATCGCCCAATACTTTGAGGCTGACCACATCACGGTAATTACTGGCGGCCCCGAAATAGCGCAACAATTTAGCGCCCTGCCCTTTGATCATATCTTGTTTACTGGCTCTACCAAAGTAGGCGGTTTTGTCATGCAGGCCGCGGCGAAAAACTTGACCCCGGTAACATTGGAATTGGGCGGAAAATCACCAGCGATTATTGACAAAAAATACCCGATGCAAACAGCTGTTGAGAAAATTGTTTCCGGTAAACTATTTAATTCTGGCCAGACCTGCATCGCTCCTGATTATGTGTTGGTTGCAAAATCCAGCGAAGCTGAATTCATTAAAACCTATACCGAAACCGTCAGACAGTTTTATCCAAACATTGGCGATAATGATGACTTCTCGGCGATCATATCCGAAGGTCATTTTGAACGCCTAAGCGGGTTAATTACCGATGCAAAAGAAAAAGGCGCAAACATAATTGAAATTTACCCCGAAGAAGTAGGCAAGCCTTGTAATACCAGAAAAATGCCGCCAAAACTGGTCACTGGCATTACTGATGATATGAAGATTGCCAAGGAAGAAATTTTCGGCCCGGTATTGCCAGTTGTCACTTATGAAACTGTAGAAGAGGCACTGGACTATGTTATGGATCGCCCACATCCCTTGGCATTTTATGGCTTTTCAAAAGACAATAATTTTGTTGAGAAAATTCTTCATAATCCACTGGCCGGCGGAGTTTGCATCAATGATACTTTGATGCATATTGTACAAAACGATCTGCCGTTTGGTGGAGTTGGCCCCAGCGGAATGGGCTCGTATCATGGCTTTGACGGTTTCAAGACATTTTCTCATGCCAAAGCTGTTTTCCGGCAATCCGGGATCAATGCCCGTAAAATGATGTTTCCGCCCTATGGCAAGACCATGGACAAATTATTGAAAATGTTGAGCTAGAGCCATGATAGAGCTGTTGATATTGTTGGGCGTATCCGTAATTGCGATTTTTCTAATTGCTCTATTAATACAATTCTTATTCCCACTGCAAAAAACTGATCCGATTGATATTGCTGAGTTTCAGCGGCAATTGAAAGAACACGGGTTTTCAAATAAAACCCTAGAATTAGCCATTTCAAAATCTGGCAATGAAGCCATCGCCAAACTGGGCAATAACCAATTGGCTATTTTACGTCGTTTGAGCGAGAAATATTCACTACGCATTGTCACTCCAGAACAACTCAAGTTTACCAAAGAAACCAATCGAACAAGCATATCCTTTGGTGATTTCACTTGGCCAACACTGACATTCGAAAACCAACAATGGCAATCAGTAGAAAAATGGTTAGGCCGTAAACCGGAGCAAAATAATGCCTGATAATATTCCTGATATAGACGTTTCATCGCTGGCTGCACCGATTTATGTAATTTTGATACTGGCTGAAATAATTGCTATTAAATTTCGTGGCGCTGGTGGTTATTATGAGGCCAAAGACGCAAGCGCCAGTATTTTCATGGGCGCCGGAAGTGCGTTGATCAACGGCTCGCTAAATTTCATCACCTTGGCGGTATTTTATTATGCCTATCAGCTTGCTCCGGTAAAATTACCGTTCAATATCTGGACATTTGCTGCCTGTTTTGTGTTGTGGGACTTGGCCTATTACTGGGCGCATCGTTATTACCATCGTTCGCGTTGGGGTTGGGCGGCACACGTAGTTCATCATTCAAGCCAGCACTACAATTTATCAACCGCACTTCGCCAGTCGTGGAGCAGTCTATTATCCGGCGCTTTCATATTGTTTGTACCATTGGCCTTGCTTGGGTTTCATCCGGCTTTGATCTTACTGTGTGGCGGCTTGAACTTAATTTATCAATTTTGGTTCCATACCGAATTTATTGATAAATTCCCCAAATGGTTTGAAGCGGTAATGAATACTCCATCACATCACAGAGTACATCATGCCAATAACCCGCGATATCTTGATGCCAATTATGCCGGAGTGTTTATTATTTGGGATCGTATGTTTGGCAGCTTTGTGCCGGAGCTTAAAACCGATCCGCCAAGGTACGGGCTGGTAAATGATATAGGGACATTTAATCCTTTAAGAATAGCTACGCATGAATATGTCGGTATCATCAAAGATATATCGACGCCAAACTTAAGTCTTTGGCAAAGAATGCAATATATTTTCAGGCCGCCCGGTTGGTGTCATGATGGCTCAAGACTGTCCTCGGAGCAGATTAAATCTGAATATATCAAGTCTAACCCTGACCAAAAGGCAACACCCGGACTCAAAGTCAATATAAGCGACTGAAACAGTTGCGCGACATTGCGTAGTTAGATACCGTTCTTGGATAAATTAGACTAGTTTGGAATCTTTTATGAAAAACCTAACCCTACTCTTGGTGATAACTGCCTTTATTTCCGCCTGCCAGAAACCTGCTGCGGATCTGAAAGCTGATGTAGACTTAGGCACACTGCGCACCATTGAAAATGGCCAAATAGCCGGCTCGATAACTGACAATGGCAATCACCGTTGGGCTGGCATTGCCTTTGCCAAACCACCGGTTGGGAATTTACGCTGGAGAGCGCCGCGTAAACCAGACAATTGGGAAGATGTCTTTCATGCTGTGGACGCATCAGCCAGATGTCCACAAAAAGCCCGCAGCACGGATGCTGACAAGGTAGGAAAACTGGTGGGATCGGAAGATTGCTTATACTTAAATGTCTGGGCTCCGGCTTTTACAACAGAACAAATACCGCAAGGTGAGAGCAAACTACCGGTAATGGTATTTATTCATGGTGGCAGTAACGTCTGGGGCTATGGCGGACAATACGATTCACAATATCTTTCTAAGCGCCATGATCTTATAGTTGTTACCATCAATTACCGGCTCGGGCCACTTGGCTGGTTTTCGCAACCTGCATTACAACAGGGAAATTCCAATCCTGATGATAATTCTCCTAACTTTGCCAATATGGATATGATTGCTGCCTTACAATGGGTACAGAAAAATGTTTCTGCCTTTGGTGGTGACCCTAATAGAGTAACAATATTTGGCGAATCCGCTGGTGGTCATAATGTTGCCAGCCTAATGGCAATACCAAGAGCTCAAGGATTATTTCATGGCGCGATCATTCAAAGTGGGTTTTTCACTTCACGATCGATCACCGGACAACAACAAGGTGTCGATGCTGATTCTGGTTGGGAATTCAAAGGCGATAGAGCGATAATCGCCGATCTAAATCCTCCTGCAAAAACCAACGGCTCCGAACTTGCAGATTTCTTGCGTGATACATCAGTAAGACAGCTATTTGAAGCCGCCGCAGCAGAAGACGACGAGCCAGGATCACCACTTATCATTCGTGATGGAATTCTAATCTCACGAGCAGGCCTGGAAAGCGCATTGGAAAATGCCGAACATGAGATAGTTCCATTTATTACCGGAACCAATCGTGATGAGTTAAAACTGTTTAATATTGCAGACAAACAGTTGATGAAAAAAGCTTTTGGCATTTTGCCCCGAGCAAGGGATCCAGAACTATATAATTTGATCTCTGATTATCAAAGCGCCATGTGGCGTGCCAGAGCGGTAGATGAACAAGCAATACGCCTTAGCAAACGCAATCAAAACCCAGTTTACGCCTATCGTTTTGACTGGGACGAGGAGGGAAGTTTTCTTGGATCGGACTTCTCGCAATTACTTGGGGCAGCTCATGCAATGGAAATTCCATTTATTTTTGACGGTTTTGAACAATTCCCAATTGGTGGCGAGAGAATTTTCCCCAAAGCCGGAGCTGCCGAGCGTGATCAATTATCCGATACAATGATGTCTTACTGGGCAGAGTTTGCATACACCGGTAATCCCGGCAAAGGTAGAGCAGGTAAATTAGGGGCTTGGGAAAGTTGGAATGATAACTCCGCAGACGGGCAGTTAATTATATTTGATACGATATCAGGCGGTGGCACACGAATGAATCAGCAAGTCATCAGTTCAACATCAGTTTATGAGAAATCGAAAGAAAAATTGACATTGGATTCTCCACTCATTGACTCTCCTCTTGTTGAGGTGGAAAAAGTCTATCTATCTTCAGAAAAAGCGTGTGTTTTAAGGTGCGGAGGTTTAATT
>JAKITZ010000089.1 GCA_021647805.1 Robiginitomaculum sp. | reverse complement strand
TTCAAATTAGTAAGGTAAGCTTATCGGCAAATTTATTTGATAGTTTTAATTTTTTTTCCTATAGTGACTAGATCGAAGTAAAAATGGTTTTTCCACTACATGCCACATTAACAGGCTAGCAAAGGCTACCAAGCCAGTCACCATTAATAATCCCTCCCAAACTGAATTTGCAAAGAAGCCTGCCATGATAATTAAATTTATGATTGGAAAGTGAGTTATATAAACCCCATAACTTAAATCACCATATCTGGCGACATTAATCGCTGGCCCCGGGAGATAACTTATAAAAAATATTACACCACCCAAACCTATCGCCCGCAAGAACTCTAATGGTGGTAAAAATGATAATAAAATCAATATGGTTCCCAGAACTCCTGTCTTGGTAATATGAACTCGCAGTAAATCACGTAATAACCAAAGGGACATTCCAATAACAAAAAAACTCATCTGTCCCGGTAATTGTCGAGATATTTGCATTGCAAAAGGAATATCCAATAATAGTATCATTGCGCGCCATATTTCTGCAAAAATATAAATAGTAATAAACAACACCCATTTTTTGCGCCCCAATAGATCAATCGCCCAAGCCAGAAGTGGCAGTATTATATAGAACATTACCTCAATCTTTAATGTCCACAGTGCTCCATTGACTTGTGGAAACCGCAATTCCTCAAACAAACCAGGCAGTGTTGGAGCCAAAAAATTTAAAAAACCGAGGTTGGCCACTAAATATTTTAACACTGGGAACAATTCGCCGCCCATCAACAAACTAGCAAAAGCTGGTATAACAATAATTACTACATAGGCTGGGTATAAACGGCGCACTCGTTTTTTAGCATATTCATAAATATTATTTGAGCGGACTAAAGAGCTGTACACTAACAGACCGGAAATTATAAAGAAGCCCTGGATCGATAACTCAACGAGCAGAGTCGCCAAATTTTCCAGTTTTATACTTACGGTACCGGAAAGAGCCAACGCATGATAAAACACCACAACACAGGCAAATAGTAATCGTAGAAAATCAAACCGGTTTATCTGCTGTTGCATGATTATCCTAGAAGCCTTAAATTCCGTACTGCATATGTTTGATATTCCTAGCAACTAATACGCAAGCTATTTTGTTCAGCTCATATAGTTCTTACTTTAAAAAAACAGTTACCAACAAGACTGAATCACTGAATACTGTTGTTCATTCAAAATGTAAGAAAAACTCGGCAATCATGAAACGAACACGAACTAAAATCGTAGCTACACTTGGCCCGGCAACCTCTAGTGTAAGCCAAATATCAAAACTGTTTGATTCCGGGGTAGATATTTTTCGTATGAATTTCTCGCATGGAACCGCCGATGATCATCGAAAATTATATCAAGCCATTCGCGAAGTAGAAAAAGATAAACAGCGTCCTATTGCGATAATTGCTGATCTACAAGGCCCCAAATTGCGCCTTGGAACATTTGAAAATGACGAAGTTTCTTTAAGATCAGGTCAGAACTTCCAGTTTGATATGGATACTACACCCGGCAACGAAACCCGCGCACCATTGCCTCATAAAGAGATTTTCAAAGCAATTTCTGCTGGTGACATATTATTGGTTAATGATGGCAGAATGCGTTTTAAGGTAACGGCAATTACTAAAGACAGCATGCAAGTCACAGCACTTACCTCCGGCGTTCTTTCCAATCGCAAGGGAGTTAATCTACCCGGTGCATTTTTGCCAATATCAGCCCTTACAAACAAAGACCGCAAAGATTTAACATTGGCGCTGGAGCTGGGAGTCGATTGGGTAGCTTTGTCATTTGTCCAAGGGGCACAAGATGTGGCTGACTTACGCAAACTGGTGCAAAAAAAGGCAGGCATTATCTCCAAACTGGAGAAACCACTGGCTATTGAACATCTTGATGCGATCATGGATTTAACCGATGCAGTAATGGTGGCGCGCGGTGATTTGGGCGTGGAAATGCCGCCAGAAGCAGTTCCTGTTCTCCAGAAAGAAATTATTGCCAAAGCCCGGCGTAAAGGCAAACCGGTAATTGTTGCTACGCAAATGTTGGAGAGCATGATTGAAAATCCGGCACCAACCAGAGCCGAAGCCTCCGATGTTGCAACAGCCGTTTATGACGGTACTGATGCGGTTATGCTGTCAGGGGAAACCGCAGTTGGCAAATACCCTGTCGAAACAGTTTCAATGATGGAAAAAATCATTCGCCGGGTTGAACGCTCACCTAGTTGGCGAGATTTGCTTGCCGCCGGACAAAGACGACCAGAAAACACCACTGCCGATGCAATCATGGCCGCCGCGCACATGGCCGCTGATACCATCAATGCCGCAGCAATCGTTACTTATACTTCCTCTGGATCAACAGCATTTAGAGCCGCCAGAGAGCGCCCTATCGAGCGCATAATCGGCATGACACCAAACCTATCCACCGCCAGAAGGCTAGCTCTGGTTTGGGGAATTACAGTTTGTATGACCAAAGATGCTAGCAATATGGACGATATGGTCAGCAAAGCCGTAGAAGCGGTTAAACGCGAAGGTGTTGGCAAAACCGGTGACAGAATTGTTGTCACCGCTGGCATACCGTTTGGATCACCGGGCAAAACAAATCTAATACGAATTGCTCGGGTGGATTAGATCAAAGCTTTATAATTGTTACAATTAAGGGCGCATCCAGTTCAACCTGAATACGCCCTTAAAATTTGTCACTGCCCTTGAATACCCAAGAGCAAACTATACAGAGTTACTTACCTCTTTGGCTTCCGAAGTAACGGAAGAACTCGCTATCCGGTGAAAGCACCATCGAGGTATTACCATTGGCCAGAGCCTTTTCATAGGCTTCCATCGAACGATAAAACGCAAAGAACTCAGGGTCAGCGTTATACGCATTAGCATAAACTTCGTTACGCTCGGCATCGCCAGCACCACGAATTCTTGATGATGTTTCCTTAGCGTTGGCCAAGATTACCCGAACTTCACGATCGGCTTCCGCACGAAGTTTCAAGGCAGACTCCTCACCTTCAGCACGAATTTTTGCAGCTTCTTGCTGGCGTTCAGTTTCCATTCGCAAAAACACTTTAGTAGCATTTTCCGTCGGCAAGTCAGCACGGCGAATTTTCACATCAATGATCTCAACACCAAGGTTTGCACCCTTGGTTTGTGACTCAAGCTGATCACGAATGGCGTTCATCATATCCAGCCGTTGACCAGAAACAATTTGCGCACTGTCATGACTACCAAGCACACTTTTCACTGATGCCTCAAGAAATGGTGTCATCCGTAATTCAGCACCGCGCACAGTAGTAACACGTTGATAAAACAACAAAGGATCTGCAATACGGTATCTTGCAAACACATCAACTATCAACCATTCCTGATCGGAAGCCAAAATTTGTTTAGCCGGAGCATTGAGCATCAAGTTGCGACGATCAAAAAACACCACATTTTCCCAAGGGAATTTGAATTTCAAACCAGGTTGATCATCACTACCCCATGCGTGTTCCACTCGTTTGGCATCACCAAACATCAAAACCAAAGCCTGCTCTCGCTGGTCAACAGAAAAAGCAACAGTTCTTGCTAGCATAACTGATCCAAAGACCAGCAATATCACTAACGGTAAAGTTAAGCGTTTCATGATTATTGTCCTCTACCTTTACGGGTTAATTCGTTTAATGGCAAATACGGCACTACGCCGCTGGCACTATCTGGATCTAGCAGAATTTTATCAGATTTCTCTAATACCCGCTCCATAGTTTCCAGATACATCCGTTGACGGGTAACTTCTGGTGCTAATTTGTATTGATCATAAACCAATGTGAACCTAGCAGCCTCACCCTTGGCTTCGGCAACTGTTGCTTCGCGATAGGCCTCGGCCTCTTGCAATAGACGCTGAGCATCACCTCTAGCCCGTGGAACCTTATCATTACGATAGGCAGTGGCCACATTGATGGTGGTTTCTTTGTCTTGTGCGGCATTAACCACGTCACGAAACGCATCGTTAACCTTGCCAGGAGCTTGTGACCTAGCAATTTGCACTTGTGTTACAACGATACCAGCACCATAGCCATCCATTATTGCCTGAATATTGTCACGGGCATCTTCTTCGATTTGACCACGTTGACCGGTAATAATATCTTCCAAATTACTTTTGCCGACAATTTCACGCATCGCGCTTTCGGCCACGGCTTTTAAGGCAATATCAGGTTCTTCTATATTGAACAAATAAGCCTGCGCTTCTTTGATCTGCCAAAACACAGAAAAGCCAAGCTCAACAATATTCTCATCACCGGTCAGCATCAGGCTTTCGCCAGGAATACCACGCGATGAATTGCCAGATTTTATAAAGCCAACATCAATTTGATGCGCCGCAGTAACTTTAGGCTTTAACACCCGTTCAAACGGAACCGGTAATTTGAAATGAAACCCGGGTGGTTCTGTCCGGGTGTAAGCACCAAATCGCAAAACCACCCCTTCTTCGTCGGCTTCGGCCACATACCAGCCAGAGCCGGGCATAGCGATCCAAAACAACAGGCCAAGGATAACAAACACCCCGATACCGAAACCACCAAGACCACCAGAGCCTTTGCCATTTCCGCCACCGCCGCCAAACACGCCGCCAAGACGGTTTTGCAAATTACGCACCATCTCGTCCACGTCTACATTCGGTGGTTCACCGCCACCATCAGGGCCAGAACCCCAAGGTCCTTTGCCGCCGCCGCCGGGTTTTTGTCCCCATGGGCCGCCGCCATTTCCGTTTTGCTGGTTATTCCAGGACATATTATCTCTCTTTTTGCTTGAATCAAACCTCAACTAACCCAATATGTGGCGGTAGATGTAACAGATAGCAAGCAGGATCGAACCAAATGTCTGAAAAACTAACAAAAAGCGTTGAAAAAGCACTTTCCAAAATCAAAGATCCCAATAATGGAAAGGATATTTTAAGTTCAGGAGTGGTTCAGGGGCTGACCGTAAAAGATGACCGAGTCGGCTTTGCCATTGAAACCAGCCGTGAAATGGCCGAACAAATGGAAACGATTCGCGCCAAAGCCGAAAAAGATGTTCGCAAAATCAGAGGCGTAAATGCCGTCACCGCAGTTTTAACAGCACATAGTGATACACCAAGTCAGCCACCGAAAAGTTCGCAGCAAAAACGAGCACCAATGTCTGGTGGTCATGGAACCCCGCCGCCGCCAACGCCCAAATCCCTGCCCGGTGTAAAATCAGTTGTCGCCGTAGCTTCTGGCAAAGGCGGAGTTGGTAAATCAACTATCGCCGTCAACTTGGCAGTAGCTTTGGCGCAAAAGGGTAAAAAAGTTGGGTTAATGGATGCCGATATTTACGGCCCTTCTGCACCGATATTATTTGGCCTAACTGGGCAAAAACCAAAACTGGACGACAATAATAAAATTATCCCTCTGATCGCTCATGGGGTAAAAGTTCTATCGATGGGATTTATGGTCAGTGACGGACAAGCAATTATCTGGCGCGGGCCGATGATTATCGGAGCATTGCAACAAATGTTCTCCGATTGTGATTGGGGCGAATTAGACGTGTTGGTGGTGGACATGCCGCCCGGCACTGGCGATGCACAGCTTACCCTTGTGCAAACAGTCGAGTTAGCTGGTGCAATAATAGCGGCCACCCCGCAAGAAGTGGCGCTGGCCGATGTCAGGCGCGGAGTAAACATGTTTCAAAAAGCGAAAGTTCCAATTTTAGGAGTTATCGAAAACATGTCCGGTTTTATCAGTCCTGACAGCGGTGAGCGGATTGATATTTTCGGCAAAGGCGGTGCCAAAAGAGTAGCCGGAGAGTTGGAAGTACCATTTTGGGGGGAAATACCACTTGATCCAGAATTACGCTCGGCTTCTGATGATGGAAAACCAGTGGCGACTGATCCTGATAGTCCACTTGGGAAAGTATTTGCTGAATTGGCCGACAAGGTATTGGCAGCAACAAAGCAATAAACCTTTAACTCAGCCCACCTTTTCGAACACTTGTGTGACAAAGGCATGATCGTCTTTGTCACCAGATGGGTATGGTTGTTGCTGCACTAATCGCCATTTCTTAGGATCAAGCTCTGGGAAATACGTATCTCCGTCAGGACTGGCATTAACTCGGGTAAAATACACCCGATCACACAATGGTAATACTGCCTCGTAAAGCACTCCGCCGCCTATCACCATTACCTCGCCATCGACACCGGCCAGCGCCTTACCTTTTGCTATCATAGCGTCCATATCGTTAAAGACCTCGGCTCCTTTAGCAGGTAAATTAACATCACGGCTTAATACAAGGTTTTCCCGTCCGGGCAGCGGTTGCACAAACAGGCTTTGCCAAGTTTTACGCCCCATCAACACCGGCTTGCCAGCCGTGATGCGCTTAAAATGCACCATGTCCGCAGATAACCGCCACGGCATATCACCATCTTTACCGATTACGTTATTTAGCCCTGCGGCAACAATTATTGATAGTTTTGCTTGGGTTTTCATGGCACTTTACTATAAATGGTTATTGCACAAGTGTATGAGAGGCTGATCCGTTGAGCAAACTATTTTCGATGAAATGGACACTTGTCTATGTGGCACTGATCCCGTTTGTTAATTGGTCGTTTACTTGGGCGCCAAATATTGAACTTTTTGGCGGCTGGGCATTTAATCCAGTTACCATTGTAACAGGCTTGGTATTAGTGGTGCGTGACTTTGCCCAACGCGAGATAGGACATAAAGTCTTAATCGCCATGGTGATCGCTCTTGGCCTAACCACTATATTGGCCGGACCAAGACTTGCGCTGGCATCAGGCGCTGCATTTGCGATCTCGGAATTGGTCGATTGGTCATTGTTTACCTTTACCAAGTTTCGCCTATCGACGAGGGTGTTCCTATCCAGCTTAATTGCCGCACCGATTGATAGCGCGGTATTCTTGCTTGGTGCCGGATTTTTCACCATTGCCAATCTTGTAATGTCAATAATAGGCAAAATGGTTGGCGCAATTGTAGTGGCTTTAGTAGTTAGAAGGTCAGAGAACCAATCACAGGCGTTGTAAAACAGCCAACGAGTCCACCTGATCAATTCGGGAAAACAACCCAGATGCAACCGCCATTTCACAAACCTCGAACGGTGGACGACCACCATCAGCAGGATCAGGGAACACGTCATGAATAGCCAATATTCCGCCCTGAGCTATATGCCCGACCCAAGCACGGTAATCCGCCAGTGCCGCAGACATAGTATGTCCGCCGTCAAGGAACAAAAAACCCACAGGCGAACCCCACGCCTTACCTATCGCCGCAGAATTACCAACCATTGCCACTACAGTATCTTCTAACTCGGCCAAGCGAATATTGTTACGAAAGTGCGGTAAGGTATCGATTGCTTTAGCCTGTTCGTCCCAAACCTCTTTATCGAACCATTCCCAACCCGGTTGATTTTCTTCTGATCCACGATGATGATCAATGGCGAAAAACAAACGTTCGGTTTTTGCGATCTCATCGGCGATATAAATTGTTGATCGACCACACCATGAGCCAATTTCCACCGCCTCACCTAGCATCACGCCTTGCGCTGCATACTGGCCAAGCATTTTACCTTCGGCTGGGGATAAGAACCCTTTGACCTCAGCTGGATCCATTAAACAATCCGCGAAGCTCTGATCTACGGGTTTCGTGCATAGAGTCGGCCTGACGGGTCAATAAAGTTATATTCGTCTGTAGGCCTTGCAAGCCGGTTTTCATCTCGGTGCTGGAAAATCCAGAACGACTAGCAGCAAGAGCAAACAACTTATTGGCTTTACGGCTAGTAAGAACCGCTTTTTCCAATGATAACATTCCAGATCGAAGATCCATATCTGAATTGATTGAGGCAACTGACAGCTCGACCCTTTGGCTTAATGAGCTTATTTCACCTGAAGCAAGATTAATCTCATTTAGCATGGCTTGCTGTAACACTTGCCCCGATAGATTGTCGTTCAAACTGTTCAGATAGGTATCCACGGCATCATTTGCAGGCTCTTTGTTACTTTTACCCCAGCCGCCGGTAATCAAACTAGCAAATTTATTGACCTGTTTTTCTGGATCAGCTTTTACCGCCCACCCACGCAATGTAAACAATTCCACCAAAGCGTCTGCTTTGACTTTAATTGGGTGAACTTCTTTTGCGTCCATCTTGGTCGAAAAATTCGAGCCACTGGATATCGTGGTGCAAGCACCTAATCCTACAACAAACAAAAACAGCAAACCAAATGCTAAACGCTGCATATTACTTATCCAAAACCTGCCGCAATCAGAGGTGGTGATCACTGGCCATAAATTCGCCAAAAACTAGTATATTCAGTAGCTTACAGGAAATAATTCAAATTGACCAGTGACGAATTACAGCAATATGTAACTATGCTCTATTTCACGTAGCAATTCCGATCAAGCGTCCGATAAAGTCACCAAAATAATTGTGATCAATACCAAGAACCAGAACTGTGAACACCGAGACCGGAGCAACATAACGAACAAGACTAAACAGGCAAAAACGCAACAGCGCTGATGAACCAGCCATTTGCTCATCAACCATCGATTTTTTCATTTTCCAACCGACAAACAAAACCGTCAACAAGCCTGATAATGGCGCCAGAATCGCGCCGGCTATTTTGACGTCTAGCACTCCCATAAAGCCGGGAATGCCAATAGAGGCTAATCCAAGCAGCCACATCAGGCTGCCCATAATGATTGCCGCGCCAGTACGGTTGGTGTTGAATTTTTCTATTACCCAAGCAACTGAAGGCTCCAACAAGGAAATTGACGAAGTAACAGCAGCGCAAATCGCTAAGAAAAAGAAAGCCGCGCCGATGAAATTACCACCCGGAGCCGATGAAAGCGCAATCGGCAAAGTTTCGAAGAAAAGACCAGCACCCGAATTGACACTTAAACCATGAGCAAACACTATCGGGAAAATCGCCAACCCTGCAATCAGAGCGACACCGGTATCAGTTAAACCGATCATGATAGAAGATCGCGGGATATTGACATTTTTCGGTAGATACGAACCATAAGTAATCATGATCGCGCCACCCAGCCCAATAGAGAAGAATGCTTGCCCCAAGGCACGGGTAGCGACC
>JAKITZ010000088.1 GCA_021647805.1 Robiginitomaculum sp. | reverse complement strand
ACGATTAAAAAACGCTAATCTGCCAATATCAGGAACCAGTTGCGCCGGTATATAGTTTTGAAAACTAGCGGTCGCATTAAGGTTGGAAAAATCATTATTTGAAGAGCCTTTGAAAGATAACGGACTAGTGCGGCCATTACCATGCACCACACCATTGGCAGAAAACTCTATTCGCTGGTTATTTCGGGCAAAAGATATTTCTGCTCTCGGTGCTTGCCAGTGAATGCCAGACAAAAAATCATGTAGATTCAGTGATCCCTCACGAATAGTCAAAAGCTTCAAGTTTGCAGTTACTTGACGCAATAAAGGTGCCGGCAAACCCTGCTTTCGCGTCCACACTTTAGGGTTAGCCAGAACCTGTTGCACGTTACCAACACCAACACCTATCGCGCCATCATCTCTACGCACTAATGACACCTCGCCGCCGATGACCACCAATCTGGAAAAAGCCAACTGTCCTTTTAACAGTGCCAACCCGTCCAAACCGGCTTCAAACCTAGGTATTGCAATTATGGTTTTGCCATTTTCATCAAAGACTTTGACTTCGGTAGCAACAATAACCAGTGCCTTGTCTTGACCCGACCAATCCACCTGCAATGTATCCACTTGCGCAATTTTACCACCGAACACCCGAATTAAAGCGCTTTCAACATCCGACTTTAGAAACTCTAAGACGATTGGCCCTTTTGATAATTGCCATGAAAGAATTCCGAAGATCACCCCAACAACAACAATTAACAAAGTAGCAAATTCAAAAGCATGTAAAAGCGTTTTGCGCATAATTTTGCGCCTAACAGGTTGAATTGACGCATCACTACCTGTTAGCTTTTTTGATCTTTTTGTATTATTTTTTTTGAACCAGTTCTTCATTAAATGTTATACCCAGAAAACCTGTTCACGGATAGCTTTGACAATGATGCTGAATATGCGATTACTGGCAGATCAGCAAATAATGAGAAAAACAAATGAGCAAACCACTTATCATAGGAGATAAAGCACCAGGGTTTTGCCTGCCTGCTGATGGCAACTCCGATATTGATTTGGTAGATTTTAAAGGCCAAAACCTTGTCCTATACTTTTACCCGAAGGACGACACATCAGGTTGTACCACAGAAGCTATTGCTTTTACTGATAAAATGTCAGTATTTTCCAAACATAATACAAAAATTGTTGGAATTTCTAAAGATAGCGTCGCAAAACATGACAAATTCAAGGCAAAACATGAAATAAAAATCCGCTTGGCATCTGATGAGAGCCTAAAAGTTTTGCAAGAGTATGGTGTTTGGGTTGAAAAAAACATGTATGGCAGAAAATATATGGGTATTGAACGTGCTACTTTTCTAATTGATGAAAAAGGGAAAATCGTTCACATCTGGCGCAAGGTCAAAGTAAAAACGCATGTTGATGCTGTATTGGCTATTGTTAGCGAATTAAACACATAAATGAGTAATTTTATCCAAGAATGCCTTGCTGTTCTCCAAGAGCCTGATCCTGCGATTAAAGCAAAACTCGCGCTGAGCCTTGAGTATGATTGTGACCATGAACTTGTGCCAGTTACAACAATTCCAGATCAACCGGCAAGGCCTAAACACATTAAAGATGTTCAACCGGGCAAAGTCAGTAAACGAAAATGGGGTAGCGAAGAAGGGCGTTTGGCCTTGTTACATGCCGTCGCCCATATAGAGTTAAATGCTATTGATTTAGCTTTTGATATGATTGTACGCTTTTCCTGCACTGAACCGATATCGGCCAACTGGAGCAGAGAGTTTTGTAAAGATTGGCTTCGAATTGGCCAAGAAGAAGCAAAACACTTTGGATTAATATCTAATCTTTTAACAAAGAGGGGTATGGAATATGGCGACCTTGCCGTACATGGCGGCATGTGGGACGCAGCCATTAGCACCAAGGATAGGGTTGATGCAAGATTAGCAATTGCTCCATTGGTGTTGGAAGCCAGGGGCCTTGATGTTACGCCGCCAATGATCAAAAAAATGAAGCAGGCTGGTGATATTGAAGCCGCTAATATATTGGAAATAATCTATGAAGAAGAAATCGGCCATGTAGCCATGGGTGTCAAATGGTTCGAACGGGTCTGTAGCGTATTGAAAGTCGAACCCACGGAGCATTTCAAATATATGGTATCGGAGCGATTTACTGCGCCACTAAAGCCACCATTTAATATTGAAGCCCGTTCAAAAGCCGGAATGCAAAGGGAATTTTACAGCTATACCTAAAATACTGAACTAAACCCTATTTTTAGTATACTTTATCTTCTGGATCCATCAACTTACAGGAAACCGGTCTTAGTGGTCGCAACCCTTTGCCATAAAACCGGTTCCCACTTTTACTAGGATTGCTCCATACCCACTTTTTGGGTCGATGCAGTATACAAAATCCATAAAAAATATCGACTATTTTAGCCAATCCTGTTCTCGATACCATTTAACAGTATTGCAAAAGCCGGTTTCAAGATCAATTTCTGCTTTCCATATTTCTGGTGGAATTTGTAAATCAGCTTGCACGCTCCAGTCCCCATGCAAAATTTCACGAACCTTTCCAGAGTTAAGTATTGCTGGTTGCCCCAGCAATTTCCCAATATATTCAGAAATAAATCCGATTGTATGAAATAACCACTTAGGTACCCTTACCGGACGATATTTTCCACCAACAGAACTTACTGCCGTTTGCGATATTTCCGTCCAACTATAACCAGCAGATATTGCATCGCTAATCTCGAACAAGCCTGTTGGAGCATCATCATAACAAAGAGCCGTGATGGCTTTGGCCGCATCGGCAACATGGATCATTGCTATACGAGCCGCCGAACCTACCAATACAGGGTGAAACAATCCATTCGCCACTTGAAAAACCTGTAAAGTCTCCCGATCATTTGGGCCATACACAGCATTTGGCCTGACTATAGCTACGGCTCCATTGTGCCTTCTTGCTTCTATTTCAGAGGCGAATTTGCTATTGGCATAGTCAGATAATTGCGGTTCTCGTGCTGCCACTGATGATATATGAACAAAACGAATTTGCGGATTACTAACAGCACAAGCCTTGATCAAATTTGCAGTACCACCACTGTTAATTTGCAATAATTCCTTGCCAGACTTTGCTTTGATTGCTCCAGCAATATGCACTATGCAAGAACAATCACGTACTAATTCTTGCAAGGCTTTAGCATCGAATAAATCCCCTGCTACCATCCTCATGCCTTTTACTTGCAGATGTTCGGCTCTTTTTGGATCACGAACTAAAGCACTTAACTTAAATCCTTTTGCAGTAAGAATTTGTGCAACATGCGAGCCTAAAAACCCGGTAGCCCCAGTTAATGCAATTCGGCATTCAGGATTCAATTTAGAGCAGTTTCTTTTTTGCGACGCAATTCCTCAAAAGTTCCATCAAGATACATTTTGCGGGCTTTGGAGCGGCTTAACTTCCCCGAGGATGTTTGCGGTAAAGAGTGTGGAGGAACACCAACAACCTGTGTTGTTAAACCATATTGAGCATTCACCAGACCTTCAATGCCTCGCAGTAAATCGTCACGTCGTTGTTGATCAGAAATACGCACCTGAACCAATAAAATCACTTCTTCATGATCATCAATATCAATAGAGAATGCGGCAACATCGCCAGAACGCAAACCATCGACACCATTTTCCGCCGACCATTCAAGATCCTGCGGCCAGACATTGCGACCATTGACTAGAATTAAATCTTTAGCTCGTCCTGTAATAACTATTTGATTGTTTCTTAAGTATCCAAGATCGCCAGTATCCAACCAACCATCTTCGGCCAATACGCAAGAGGTTTCACCTTCATTGCGAAAGTATTTGGTCATCAAACTGGGGCCTGCAACGAAAATACGCCCTACTTCGGCCTCACCAAGTACCTTACCGGCCTCATCTCTTACCTCAAGCTTATGCTCCGGCAACACAGGCCCACACAAAACAAATTCACGAGACGCAATACCATCATTTTTATCAACAGTGACTGCTTTTTTAGCTGTATCTAAAAGATTCAAATCTACCGTATCATAAACCACCCCTTGGCCTAATGGCGCAAAACTAATTGCTAAAGTTGTTTCCGCCATTCCATAGCTTGGCATCAATGAGTTTCCAGAAAAACCGGCTTTTGCAAAACGCTCAGTAAAGCTATCTAATACCGCAACACGGATCATATCACCGCCAATGCCCGCACCTCGCCAGCAACTTAAATCAAGGTGATCAAGGTTTGCCTTAGCCGCACGCCTTGCGCACAAATCATAGCCAAAACTAGGTGAGAATGATATACTAGCACGATTATCAGAAATCATTTTAAGCCAAATTAAAGGTCTTCGGGCAAAATCTCTCGTCGGCAAAATATCATTGCTGAGTTGCGTTACAAGAGGAGTAAGAAGAAACCCAACCAAACCCATATCATGATAAAATGGCAACCATGAACAGGTGCGATCCCCCTCATTTAATTGTAATCCATGTAAAACAATAGATCTAGCATTGGCCATAAACGCCTTATGACTAATTTCAACACCTAGAGGAAAGCGCGTGGTTCCTGAAGAGAACTGTAAATAGCTCAACCCATTGGGGTCAATTTCAGGTAGTTCAGAAGTAATAGTATGAGTTTCCAGAAACTTTGTTAAAGAACCACTCCAAACAAGATCAAGGGTTTGCGCGGATTGTTCAATCCAATCGGACAAGTCATCGGGACAAAAGATTGCATTAGCACCGCAGACCAAAGCGATACGCCTTATGTGTTCAATATAGCCATCTTTACCACCAAATGCCACCGGCAACGGCAACGGTGCAGGTAACAGTCCAGAATACTGGCATGCAAAAAACATTATAACAAAGTCAGCATCGGATTCAGCAACCATCGCCACCCTGTCACCGGGCTTCAGACCACTGCCCAATAATTTTGCTGCCAAATCACGGGCTCTTTTTTGTAATTCTTGGTAAGGTAAAACCACCTCCAAGCCTTTTCGGGCTGAATAAAAGTTTATTCCACTATCCCCTGTTGCAGCATAATCCAGTGCCTCGCCCAAGGTCGAGAAATCCGCAAACCGCATGGCTATGCCACTAGCTGTTGGTGTTGGTGATTGCATCTTACTTGCCCTTGTATACTGCATACTCATACCGAGTAGCATATTTTAGTTTTTAATCACATAAAGTTTGCTTACGAATTGTGAACAATAAAAGTTTTAATTTTGATAAAAACAAAACAACTAGGTTCTAAACTACCATTTACATGTAAAACTCACAAAAAACCACCAAGGGTGGACACAAGTCACAAAGCCGAGTAATCAGCCGCCAAACTATTAAGTTTTGACTAACAGGAGTAACTCCGTGAACAAATCAATTCCAGCTACTATCGAGAAACTTGGATTAGTGTCTAAGACGATGAATTGCAATTGGACTAATGCCGAACTGTACGAAACCAGTGTTGCACGCGGCGAAGGCAAAATAGCACAAGGCGGGCCATTAGTGGTTGAAACAGGCGTTCACACGGGACGTTCAGCACTAGATAAGTTTATTGTCCGTGACGAAACCACGGAAAACGCCGTCTGGTGGGGAAACAACGCCTCAATGACAGCTAAGAACTTTGAAAACCTATGGCAGGATTTCAAAGATTTTGCCTTAGATAAAGAGTTGTTCGTTCAAGAGTTATTTGGTGGTGCTGATTTGGATCATCGGTTACCTGTGCAAATAGTTACTGAATTTGCTTGGCATTCATTATTCATTCGTCACTTGTTGCGTATTCCTGCCACTAGCGATTATGCAGGCTTTGCGGCAGAATTTACTGTAATTGATTTCCCAAATTTCAAAGCAAACGCAGCTCGTCACGGATCTAGAGACGAATCTGAAACTATTGTTGCGGTAAATCTTGAAAAGCGATTGGTTTTGATCGGTGGAACTTCGTATGCCGGTGAAATTAAGAAATCTGTATTCTCAATCTTGAACTATTTATTGCCTAAAGCCGGTGTCATGCCGATGCACTGTTCGGTTAATGTTGGCGATGATGACGATTCAGCTATTTTCTTTGGACTGTCAGGTACAGGTAAGACCACCCTATCAGCCGATCCGAATCGTACTTTAATTGGTGATGATGAACATGGTTGGTCTGAAAACGGATTATTTAACTTTGAGGGCGGTTGTTACGCCAAAATGATCCGCTTGTCCGAAGAAGCCGAGCCGGAAATTTATGCCACTTCAAGAATGTGGGGTACAGTTCTTGAAAACGTGGTAATGGATCCAGACACCAGAGAGCTTGATCTTGATGATGCAGGTTTGGCTGAAAACAGCAGGGCAGCTTATCCGCTAACTTCAATCCCTAATGCCAGTTCCACTGGCAGATGTGGTCAACCAAAAAACCTAATCATGTTAACTGCAGATGCTTTTGGCATATTACCACCGATAGCCAAATTGACCCCTTCTGAAGCCATGTACCATTTTTTGTCCGGCTATACCGCAAAAGTAGCCGGCACTGAAAAAGGCGTTACCGAGCCAACAGCAACATTTTCTGCCTGTTACGGCGCACCGTTCATGCCTCGCCACCCATCTGTATACGGCAATTTATTACGGAATTTGATTGCTCGTGAAAATGTGAATTGCTGGTTGGTAAATACTGGCTGGACAAGTGGCCCGCACGGAACCGGACACCGTATGCCGATACGCGAAACCCGCGCCTTACTTAAAGCAGCTTTAGACGGTTCGTTGAACAAGGCTGAATTCCGCAAAGATTCAAATTTCGGCTTCATGGTTCCGGTGGAAGTAAACGGAGTTAGTACAAACATTCTTGATCCACGAGGAACATGGAACGATACAAATTCTTACGATGAAAAAGCTGCCGAATTGGTAGAAATGTTCGTAAAGAATTTTGACAAGTTCACCAACCATGTTGATGCAGAGGTATTAGCTGCGGCACCAAAAACCGTACAACCATAAAGCTATATATCTAGTGACTTCCGTTCCGACTGATGTTGCCACATATTGGCATAAAAACCATTGATGGTTATCAGTTGCTCGTGAGTGCCTTGCTCTATTATTGTTCCATCTTCAATAACCAAAATCAAATCTGCATCTTGAATAGTTGATAATCGATGGGCAATTTCTAAACTAGTTCTTCCTTTGGCGGCATCCTTCAAAGCAGACTGCACTTCACGTTCAGTAGAGCTGTCCAATGATGAGGTCGCTTCATCAAGTATTAGTATTTTGGGGTCTTTTAAGATTGCCCGTGCAATTCCTACACGTTGTTTTTCTCCACCTGATAATTTCAACCCTCGCTCACCAACTTTTGTGTTCAAACCATCAGGTAGACTAGCAATAAACTCGGTAAGGTGTGCTTTTTCTAATGCCCTTGCTATTTCTTCTTCAGTGGCTTGTGGTCGGGCATAAGTTATATTGAAACGCAAGCTATCATTAAAAAGCGCAACATCCTGCGGTACTAAGCCTAAGCTTTGGCGAAGAGAGTTTTGCTTAACAGTCGCTATATCCTGGCCATCGATTAGTATCCGCCCATGTTTAGGGTCATAGAATCGGAATAATAATTTCAAGATTGTTGATTTGCCGGCACCACTTGAGCCAACAATGCCAACCTTGGCTCCGGCAGGCACTTTAAAGCTGATATTTTTAATGCCATCACTTCTTCCTTGGTGGGTAAAACTGATGGCCTCAAAAACTATTTCTCCCTCTTGCAATCTCAGATCAGGCGCGTCTGGCAGATCGGCAATATCCGGGTTTTTCGCAACTAACTGATCAAGATTTTCCAAATCAACAGCGCCTTGTTTTATCTCACGCCAAGCAAACCCTAGAATTCCAAGCGGCCGATAAATATTGAGCAATATCAATACAACAGCCGTCATATCACCAACTTGCAAACCACCATCACGAACCATGAATGCGGCCAGCAATGCGATGGTAAACACCCCGGCTCCCATAAGAAATTCTTGTCCTGTATTCAATAAATTCAAAGACCGCATTACTTTGATATAATGCTTATTGTAAACTCCAAGCGCTACCCCAAAACGATTTGCTTCACGCTGCTCTGTTGCAAACGCCTTAACCGTTTCAAAATTTGTCAGTGAATCAACAGATAAGCCACGAACTTCATTATCTGCCTTGTTCATTTTTCGTCTTTGCTTTACCCGCAATTCTGTAATCCATAAGGTAAAAACCGTATAAGAACCAACGGTTGCCACCGCTATAACCGAAAACCAGACACCGTACCTTATGGCCAGAACAGTAGCTGCCATAATCAATTCGATTAGCGTTGGAACAATATTAAACGCCAAAAATCGCATCAAAAACTCTATAGCATTTGAGCCGCGTTCAATGATCCGATTTAATGACCCAGCTTTGCGGGTAAGGTGAAATTGTAATGAAAGAGAGCTTGCGTGGGAAAAAGCCTCTACTGCGGTAATTCGAACTGCTGCCAGACTGATAACCACAAAGAACGCATCACGTAATTGCGGGAATGCTACTGCTAAAAACCGTGATATTGACCATGCAAGCAACATGAAGATCAATGATCTTACCACCAATTCACCGCCACCATCGGCCAAAGAATTTATTGCATTACCAAAGAAAACAGGTGACATAACAGAAAACACTTTAGCCACCAATGTTAGCAAAATTGCCAGCACCATTAATGGTCTGTATTTGGCTAATTCCGGCTTTAGTAACAACGCAAGAACCCGCCGCAAGGCAAAGCCGATACCACCTTCTTTTTGGGCATCTTCACTTTGATTGTTTTCTGGATTTTGATTCATATGCCGCATAAAGACAACATGGTCAAAATTACTAAAATAACAAGCCTGTTATTCTGGGTTTTCTTGGCTTATTTGCGGTATTGCAAAAACTTGCCCCGGGTAAATTTTGTCCGGATCCTGAATTTGATCGGCATTTGCCGAGTAAATAACCGTATATTGCCAGCCGCTACCATAAAGTTTTCTGGCAATACGCCATAAAGAATTACCTGGTTGTACAATAACCGCCCCATCCCCTGCTGTTGCAATTGTCTGCGGATCAGCTCGTTCAAATGGCAAAACCAAAACCGCACTTACCCGGCCATTTGCTTCGACCTGATCAATCTGTAATTTATGAACTCCAACACTAATCGGATTACGACTGATCACTACCCATCTACCATTTTCATCGGCTCTGGTTTCCCCAGCCATGACATCATCTGAGAAAACCCGAACTGTCACTCCGGGTTCAGCCTTGCCCGCAAAAATCACGCCGCCTTGGCGGTCATAGTCAACGGTTTCCAAAACCAATGAACCGGAGCTTGGCTGTCGGTCGGGATCCTGCATGACCATGCTTGCCCCGCCAGGAGAACCTAAAACAACAAGTGGTAGACGATCCCTATTTGGTGGGATTGAAAC